>CAYSWW010000039.1:0-14201 GCA_964434915.1 uncultured Coprobacillus sp. | reverse complement strand
GATTAATATGAAAAGAATTCAGATTAATCATAATGTAATAGATATGGAATTATTAAAAGAAATCAAATTTTCTTTGATTGGAGTTGAAAAGTGGTTATTTTCAATTTTTTTGGGGATTGCTTTTTGGGCATTTGGATTTTATCAAATGTATGAGAGTGATTTTGTTACTGGGATTATCTTTTTAGTTGTTGGTGGTTTTTGTATCGGTTGGACTTGTTATTCTCATGTGGTGAGATATCATAATATGACTGAAATTTTTCAAGATACAGATAGTATTACATATACTTTGATTTTTAATAATGCTGGATTGTCTGTTAAGAATTGTTATTCTGGTCATAATACGATGATTCCTTATGATCAAATGAAACGTTTGAAAGAAACCAAACATACACTGACTATTTTTGCAAAAAATGATCAATTTGCAATGATTAAAAAAGATTGTTTGAAAGTAAGCCAACAAGAACTTATTGCGTTTTTAAAAACAAAAGGTACACATATCCGAAGATGGCCAAAAGGTTAGAAGGAAAAGAGGGGTTAAATGAAACTATCAAGAAATGATGAATGTTGGTGTGGTAGCCATAAAAAATATAAAAAATGTCACTTGGATTTTGATGAAAAATTAAAATATTTAAAGCATCAAGGATATAAAGTTCCACCTCATAAAATGATAAAAAATGAGGAACAGATAGAGGGTATCCGTAAAGCTGCTGTTGTGAATAATGGTTTATTAGATTATATTGGGGCACATATAAAAGCCGGAATGAGTACGGAAGATATTGATGTTTTAACGAATGAATATCTTGCAAAACATCATGCTCAATCTGCTGATTTACATTATGAGGGATATCCGAAAAACATTTGTACCTCTATTAATGATGAAGTCTGTCATGGGATTCCTTCACCACATGTGATTTTAAAAGAAGGAGATATTATTAATGTTGATGCTACAACTAATTTAAATCAATATTATGCAGATGCTTCACGCATGTTTATGATTGGTGAAGTGAGTGAAGAAGCAAAACGTTTAGTAGAAGTTACAAAGGAATGTTTATATAAAGGAATTGAAAGCATTCAGCCTTGGAAAAGTTGTATTGGAGATATTGGAAAGGCTATTGAAAATTATGCACATCTTCATGGTTATAGTGTTGTAAGAGAATTTTGTGGACATGGTGTTGGTCTGGCTATGCATGAGGATCCTTATGTTTTACATTATCACGTTAATGAGCCAACTTATTTACTTGTTCCTGGTATGGTTTTGACAATTGAACCAATGATCAATGCTGGAAAACGATATATTCATCTAGGTGAAAATGGCTGGACTGCTTATACGGATGATGGTTCTTTATCAGCGCAATGGGAGCACACTTTATTAGTTACCGAAACTGGTGTTGAAATTATTTCTCAATAGGAGGTGGTTTAGATGTTGGTACAAGTTGCTTTATTAGGAACGGGAACTCCTAATGCTTGTCCTGATGCTTCAGGGCCTGCTGTAAGCATTATTGTAGAAGGAACTCCTTATATTATTGATTGTGGGCCTGGTGTTGTTCGTCAAGCAACGGCGTTATATCGTCAAGGCATAAAAGCTTTAACACCACGTCTTTTGAATACATTATTTATTACTCATTTGCACTCTGATCATACGGTTGGATTAGCAGATTTTATTTTGACACCTTGGGTCTTAGAGCGCCAAGAAAAAATAAAAATTTTTGGACCTCAAGGAATTCAAGATATATATGATGCGCTTATACAAGCTTATCAAGTAGATATCGATTTTCGTATTCATGGTTTTGAAAAAGCCAATCAAATCGGTTATTTAGCGGATATTCATGAAATTAAAGAAGGAATCATTTATCATGATAATCTTGTAAAAGTCGAAGCTTTTACTGTGAGTCATGGAACTTTAGAGTGCTATGGTTATAAGTTTTATGCAGGAGATAAGACGATTGTCATTTCTGGGGACACTTGTCCTTTGGAAAAAATGAAAGTCATTGCTAAAGATGCTGATTTGTTGCTACATGAAGTTTTTTATAGTGAGGGACTTAAGGAAAGAACACCACAATGGCAAAAATATCATTCTTCGGTACATACTTCTTCTTATGATTTAGCGATGATTGCCAAAGTAGCAAAGCCTCGCCTTTTAGTGACTTATCATCGTATTTATCATATGAATTTATATGATGATTGCCTCGATATTCAAGCGGAAGTTAAAAAACGTGAAGAGGCTATTATGCAAGAAATTCAAAGTTTGTATGATGGTGCAGTCGTGAACGGACATGATTTCGATATATTTACACTATGATTCATTGAATCATAGTGTTTTTTGAAATATCAAATTTACAAAACCATGCGAATAATCATAGATTAATGTTTGCCCTTTTTTATCTTTAAATGGATGAAAATGGATGAACATAAGTCAAGATTTCATAATCAACATGATGAAAATGATAAGTATATCCTAAACTTATAAAATGTTGTTTTAAATAGAATGCTTTACACTTTTTTGCGGCAAATTTGATACTCGAGGATCAACAAGTTCTATATCCAAAAATAAGCAATTATCATGATAAAAATTTTGAATTGTTTCTAAAATATGATAACCATACTCTTGATTTTTTTGACTTTCTTCAACGACTAAATAAAAAAATATGTGAGATTGTCTTGATGGATGATATATAACTCAATTCTATAAAACAATCTTGGTCAAAGAAATCAAGAAAAGTGCTTCGATGCAAAAAAACATTGATTAATAAGTATTCAAATGGTGCTTTTTTATCTTTAGGAAAAGTTCTTTCATAAAGGGCTTGGAGTTGCTTTAAAAAGGAGAATTTTTTGTAATCTGAATGGTTAACGATCTCCTTCGGCATTGTACGAAATCTTACTTAATGTATTGTATCATATAAAATCTTGCAATTAAGAGATTTTTTCATATAATAGAAGCAGATGACAAGAAGAGAGGAAAAGTGATGATTTATTTTCATGAATATGAAACACCTGTAGGTTTACTAACAATAGGGAGCTTCGAACAAGATATTGTCTTGTGTCATTTTGGAAAAATAACAATAGATGGAATTTATCAGGAAAATGCCTATTTGCATGCTGCTCATCAACAATTAATGGAATATTTTGCTGGTCAACGTAAGATATTTCAATTATCTTATCGTTTTTTAAATGGTACACCATTTCAACAGACGGTTTGGAATGCTCTTTTAGAAATTCCTTATGGAATGACTGTCTCGTATCGAGATATTGCAATCAAAGTTGGGGCGCCAAAAGCTTATCGTGCTGTTGGAAGTGCAAATCACTGCAATCCTATTGTTATTTTTGTTCCGTGTCATCGCGTTATAGGAACTCATCATCAGTTTGTTGGTTATGCAGGTGGACTGGATAAGAAAAAATATTTACTGGATTTAGAAAAAGCGCTTTAATATTAAGGAGCGAGTGATGGCATGAGAAAGATAGATAAAGTATATTTTGATCAAGCATATGATTTGTTTCATGAAGTATTTATTTTAGCAGAGTTAAGGCCATATGCAAAGATGAAAAAATTATTTGATGAAAATCAGTTTGTCATTTATGAAATGACTCATTTACAAGAAATGATAGGAGCGATGATTGTTTGGGAACTATCCGAGTATATTTATATTGAAAATTTTGCTGTGAGTGAAAAGGCAAGAAACCAAGGAATTGGAAGTACTATGATTAAACAAATTCAAGATATTTATCCAAATCATTTACTGGTTTTAGAAGTAGAGAAACCTCATGATGAATACTCACGTAGACGTGTTACTTTTTATCAACGTAATCATTTTTTACCAAATGACAATTGTCATTATATCCAACCGCCATTAAGAGAGCATTCAGTTCATATAGATTTGATGCTTATGAGTTATCCTCATGCTTTAACTGAAGAAGTTTTTAAAAGAATCAAAAAAGAAATTTTTGAAAATGTTTATCAACAAAAATAGAAGGGGGTATTATGAAAGCGTTAGAAGAAAAAATTATGCAAGAAGGAATAGTGAAAGCAGGACATGTATTAAAGGTAGATAATTTTTTGAATCATCAAATAGATGTTGCATTTTTAGATGAAATTGGTCAAGAAATGAGACGATTATTTAGTGATAAAAAGATTACTAAAATTTTGACAATTGAATCAAGTGGTATTGGTATTGCTGTCATGGTTGCAACACATTTTGACTGTGTTCCTGTTGTTTTTGCGAAAAAATCAAAATCATCTAATATTTCTGATGATTTATATCATACAAAAGTTGATTCTTATACGCATCAAACGACACATGATGTGGTGATTTATAAGCAATATTTAAATCAAGATGATCATGTTTTAATCGTGGATGATTTTTTAGCGAATGGATGTGCATTATTTGGATTAATTGATTTGATTCATCAAGCCGGAGCCTGTGTTGAAGGTATTGGAATTGTGATCGAAAAAGGATATCAAGAAGGAGGACGCAAAATCAGAAAAGCAGGTTATCATTTGGAATCTTTGGCGATTATTGAAAGTATGGATAGTGAAACTGGAGAAATTCGTTTTCGACATCAATAAAGAAAGAAGGTATATATGTATGTTTTGTCCACAATGTTATCATGAATTAAATGATTCTGATCAGTTCTGTTATTACTGTGGAGCAAAGATAGAATTACCTATACAGCACTGTCCTAATTGTGGTCATGAGATTCATAAACAGGATCATAATTGTTCTCATTGTGGTTACCAGCTCCCTTTACAAAGAACAAAAGTTGTTTATCCCAAAAGAAAGATTGTTGCGATTATTTTAGGCCTTATTCTAGGAGGACTGGGGATTCATAATTTTTATTTGGGATATTCTTCCAAAGGATTTTTTCAAATCGTCTTATTTTTTGTTGGATTATTGACATTTGGAGCGACGACTTTCCTTGCTATAATATGGGGATTGATTGATGTATGTGCTTTATTATTAGGAATTATTAATCGAGATGGAGATGATCATTTATTAATATAAGGTTTACTATTCACAGTATAAAAAAATAACAGCACTCAAAAAAGCATAACTATTTAATCTTTTTCGTTATGCTTTTTCTTTTGTTTAATTATATAAGGATTCCTTCCATCAGTCTGTAACTTTCCGATTCATGTCTATGTCCTGTCTCTATGTAGCTCTTGATCCTTGCAAAGTATTGAGCGCTCTTTATGTTGTTGAACTGAGTTGCGTCTTGCTTGTCCTCAGTCCTCTTTTCTTTGACAAAAAAATATTGATAAAATAACAATTCTATTGTATTCTTAGAAATACATAGTTTGATAAAAAGGGGAGTATTTATGAGTAAAATTGTCAAGTTTGGTGGTTCTTCATTAGCTGAAGCAACACAATTTAAAAAAGTTTATGATATTATAAAAGCTGATAAAAGCAGAAGATTTATTGTTCCGAGTGCACCAGGTAAAAGATTTAAGGAAGATACAAAAGTGACCGATTTATTATTTAAAGCTTATTATGCAAGTAATGCTTCTGAATTTAATAGAATTTTTGAAGAAATAAAGGAAAGGTATCAAGATATTATTGATGGTTTAAATTTAAATATTTCTTTAGAAAAAGAATTCAATGAAATTGAAAAAGGTTTTGAGAATCATGTAGGTATTGATTATGCTGTAAGTCGTGGAGAATATTTAAATGGTTTATTATTAGCCCACTATTTAGGGTTTGAATTTATAGATGCAAAAGATGTTATTTTTATTGATGAACATGGAAATTACGACGCAAATAAAACAGATCCTATTTTATCACAACGTTTAGCGAATGTTGATTATGCTGTTATTCCAGGATTTTACGGGTCATTAAATGATGATTCTGGTCAAATTAGAGCTTTCTCACGTGGTGGTTCGGATATAACGGGATCTATTGTAGCAAAAAATGGTCAAGTTGATATGTATGAGAATTGGACAGATGTATCAGGTTTTTTGATTGCTGACCCGAGAATTGTAAAAAATCCATATGTTATTGAAACAATTACTTATAAAGAGTTAAGAGAGTTATCTTATATGGGGGCTTCAGTCTTGCATGAGAATTCTGTTTTCCCAGTACGTCATGAAGGAATTCCAATTAATATCAAAAATACCAATAGACCACAAGATCCTGGTACTATTATTGTGGAAAGTACTTGTCACAAACCTGCTCATGTGATTACAGGAATCGCAGGGAAAAAAGGCTTTGCTACTGTCATGATTGAAAAAGACATGATGAATTCGGAAATTGGTTTTGGTCGTAAAGTTTTACAGGTTTTTGAGGATCATAATCTTTCTTTTGAACATATGCCTTCAGGTATTGATACGATGACAATTATTGTCAATACCGATGATTTTATTGATAAAGAACAAGATATTTTGGCTGGACTTCATCGAGCAGTTAAACCGGATTCTATTGTTTTAGAATCTGATTTGGCATTGATTGCAGTGGTAGGACGTGGAATGAAAGCAAGTCGTGGTACAGCTGCGAGAATTTTTAATGCCCTTGCTAAAGAAAATATTAATATAAAAATGATTGATCAAGGTTCAAGTGAGTTAAATATTATTGTTGGGGTTCGTAATTGTTATTTTAATCAAGCCATTAAGGCTATTTATAATGAATTTATTGAATAAGCTATTATTTAAAGGGAGTTAAGTGAAAACTGAGCTCTTTTTTATAATTATTCTAAAAAATCTTCACCAAATACCTTGATAATTATGAAAAAAATTATATAATTCTTAGCATACTAACTAATATTTAGTATGCTAGGAATTGGAGGGGGAGAATGAAAATACCGTTATATTATCTTTTATTTAAAACTTTTCATGCACTACGGAATCATAATAGGATGAATATGGATGAATACCATTTGTCTTTTGGATAGCTAAAGGTATTACGTTATATTCATAATCATCATGACTGTAAATTAACAGATATTGCTTCTGTATGTGATGTGGAAAATGCAATAGTGAGTAAAATTATTGATAATTTGTAATCTAAAGGAATGTTAATTAAAAAACTGGATCTAAAAGAATAAGAAGGCATATCAAATTCGTTTGACATAATAAGATAAAAAGGCTTTGGATAAGTGGGGAAAAGCATTGTTTAGAGGAGGGTTTTACTGAGGAAGAAAAGGATTAATTTTATCAATATTTAGCACGAATGTATACGAATTTGACAAATAAAAAATATTTTAAGGGGATGAAATAAGATGATAAAATGCTTGCTTCCATATGCTAAGAAATATCAAAAATATTTTATTTTAGCATGTGTTTGTGTTATTACCGAAACAGTTTTTGAACTTGTTATACCTGTTTTAATGGCGGATATCATTGATAAGGGAGTTGCGAATAGTGATAAACATTATATTGTCATGCAGGGTATCTTGATGATATTTTGTGCAATTATGGCTTTTATCTTAGGTGTCATGTATGCACGCTATGCTGCTAAAGCAGGACAAGGATTTGGTGCGGAATTGAGAAAGGAAGAATTTCAAAAGATTCAAAATTTTTCTTTTGCGAATACTGACCATTTTTCAACTTCATCTTTAATTACACGTCTAACGAGTGATATTACCATTATGCAGAATGCTATTTGTAATGGGATTAGACCATTAGTGCGTTCTCCTATTATGTTATTGTTAGCGTTATTTTTTACTTTTACAATTAATGCGAGATTAGCACTTATATTTATTGTGGCTACACCAATTTTAGGAGTAGGATTATTTATCATTGTGAGAAAAGTGGAACCACTGTATAAGCTTATGCAATCTAGGGTGGATCAAATAAATACTGTTGTTCAAGAGAACCTCAATGCGATGAGAGTTGTCAAGTCTTATGTAAGAGAAGGGTATGAAGAAGAAAAGTTTGAAAAGATCAATGAGGGATTAAAAGAAAATAGTGAACAAGCTTTTCGAACTTCTGTATGGAATATGCCATTGTTTCAGTATGTCATGTATATGACAATTGTTTGTATTCTTTTCTTTGGTGGTCAAATGATTTTAGATGGAAGTATGCAAGTTGGTGAATTGACAGGCTTTTTAAGTTATGTTATGCAGATTTTGAATTCTTTAATGATGATTTCAAGTGTGTTTTTAATGTTAACGAGATCGATTGCTAGCTGTGAGCGTGTGATTGAAGTTTTGGATGAGATTCCAGATATTAAAGATTCTCAGAATACAAACTTGACAGTTACAAAAGGCGATATTGATTTTCATCATGTTTACTTTAAATATAAAGCGACAGCTCGAGAGTATGTTTTAAGTGATATTAATCTTCATATTCCAAGCGGATCAACAATAGGTATTTTGGGTGGAACTGGTTCGGCAAAAACAAGTTTGGTTCAGTTAATTCCTAGACTTTATGATGTGACTGAAGGAGAAATATGTATTGATGGTCATAATGTTAAAGAATATTCGGTAAAATATTTAAGAGATAGTGTGGGGATGGTTTTACAAAAAAACACATTGTTTAGTGGAACTATTCGAGAAAATCTTTTATGGGGAAATAAGCAGGCAACGGATGAAGAAATTCGTTGGGCAAGTCAAGTTGCTTGTGTTGATGAATTTATTGATAATTTTCAAAAAGGATATGAAACTGACTTAGGACAAGGTGGAGTCAATGTTTCGGGTGGACAAAAACAACGATTATGTATTGCTAGAGCTTTGTTGAAGAAACCGAAGGTATTGATATTAGATGATTCAACAAGTGCAGTAGATACTGCTACTGAAAGTCATATTAGAGAAGGGTTGGCAAATCTAACAGATACGACGAAGATTATTATTGCTCAACGTGTTTCTAGTGTTCAACATGCTGATCAAATTATTATATTAGATGATGGACATATTGATGCTATTGGAAATCATGATGAGCTTCTCCAAAATAATAAGATTTATCAAGATATTTATTATTCTCAATTGGAAGGAGCTGGTTTATAATGGCAAGACAGATAACAAATGCGAAGCCTCAAGATTTATTGAAGACTTTGAAATCTTTTCAGAAATATATTGGATATCATAAATATGCTTTGAGTTGTGTTGCTGTACTTGTTGTTATTAGTACAGGAGTCAATCTTTGGGGAACATTTCAAATTCGAACGATTGTTAATCGCTATTTATTAACTGGAGATTATCAAGGACTTTTTTCATTTATTATTTTAATGATTATTGTTTATTTGATTGGAGCAACTTCTACAGCTATCTATAAGCAATTAATGATTCATACATCACAAAAAATTGTCAAAGAAATGCGTCGAGATTTATTTAGTCATACCCAGAAATTACCAATTCGTTATTTTGATACTCATACTCATGGTGAAATTATGAGTCATTTTACAAATGATTTAGATACAGTTCAAGATGCATTTAATAACTGTTTTGATAATTTGATTCAAAGTTTTATGATGATTTTTGGAACATTAATTTTGATTTTTGTATTAAGCTGGCAATTATCACTTATTGTTTTTGTATGTATGTTGACAATGTATTTTATGATTCAGTATTTAAGTCATCGTAGTAAGCATTATTTTTCTAAGCAACAAGCTGCAATGGGTGATTTAAATGGATTTATTGAAGAAATGGTTGCTGGTGTTAAAGTCGTTAAAGTTTTTAACCACGAACAAGATAATATTGAGGAATTTAATCGTCGAAACGAAATTTTACAAACGGCTGCAACAAATGCATTAACTTATTCCGGAAGAACAATCCCAACAGTTGTAAGCATTTCTTACTTCAACTATGCTTTAGTTGCTTGTATTGGTGGATTCTTTACGATTGCCGGATTGATGGATTTAGGAAGTTTATCATCTTATCTTGTATTTGTTAGACAAACAGCACAACCTGTCAATCAATTTACTCAACAATTAAACTTTATTTTAGCTGCAATGGCTGGTGCTGAAAGAATTTTTGATTTAATGGCTGAAAAACAGGAAATAGATGATGGAAAAGTGACACTAACAAGAGTTAGAAAAAATGATGATGGAAGTCTTTGTGAATGTCAAGAACATACTGGTTATTGGGCTTGGCGTCATCCAAGAAGTGATGATAGTATCGAGCTTGTTCCATTAAATGGTGATGTGCGTTTTCATGATGTGACTTTTGGTTATGAAGAACATGTACCAATTTTGAAAAATATTAATTTATTTGCTAAACCTGGCCAAAAAATAGCTTTTGTTGGAAGTACTGGCGCAGGGAAAACAACTATTACAAATTTGATTAATAGATTTTATGATATTCATAGAGGTCAGATTACTTATGATGGCATAGATATTAAACTTATTAGAAAAGATGATTTAAGACATTCTATTTCTATTGTTTTACAAGATACTCATTTATTTACTGGAACGATTGCTGATAATATACGTTATGGAAAATTAGATGCGACTATGGACGAAGTCATTGAAGCAGCTAAATTAGCTAATGCACATAGTTTTATTAAACGTTTACCAAATGGCTATGAAACAATGCTGAGTGGAGATGGTGCGAATCTTTCTCAAGGACAACGTCAGTTATTGGCTATTGCACGTGCCGCTATTGCGAATCCTCCTGTTTTGATATTAGATGAGGCAACGAGTTCGATAGATACACGTACCGAAAAACTTATTGAAAAAGGCATGGACCGTTTAATGGAAAATCGTACTGTTTTTGTGATTGCTCATCGTTTGTCAACAGTTCGTAATTCAGATGCTATTATGGTATTGGATCATGGCGAAATTATTGAACGAGGAAGTCATGATGAGTTATTAGCACAAAAAGGACGTTATTATCAATTATATACTGGACAATTTGAATTAGATTAATGTCTATATGCCCCTTTGGTTTGAATATCAGCTAAAGGGGTTTTATAAATATCAAGTTTTTTTTGTAGGATAAAGATTATGATAGAATAATTAATCAATTAATGTTATACTCATAACGATAAAAATAAAGAAAGGAATTTCTATAATGAAAAAAATAGATTTAAGTGATATCACTGATGAAAAGGAAAAAAGAGAAGAAATTGAAGAGTCTGTGAATCATGGGGAAAAAGTGACTGGAATATTAGAAGTTATGCCTGATGGTTATGGATTTATTCGTAGCGATAATTATTTATCAGGAAGTCATGATGTATATGTTTCACAAACACAAATCCGTCGTTTTAATTTGAAAACTGGTGATGTATTGACTGGATTTATCAGAGAACCTAAGTCAGGAGAAAGATTTAGAGCTTTTATGTATACAACTGCGGTTAATGATCTTGATCCTAAAATTGCCAAAAAAAGAAAACAATTTGAAGATTTAACACCAATTTTTCCTAATCAGAGAATTCCATTAGGAAAAGACGGAAGCAATATTTCGATGCGTATTATTGATTTGATTTCACCAATAGGGAAAGGGCAAAGAGGTGTGATTGTTTCACCACCAAAAGCAGGAAAAACGACGTTGTTAAAAAATATAGCTTTATCTGTTCAAAAAAGTAATCCAGAGATTCATTTGCTGATTTTATTAATTGATGAAAGACCTGAAGAAGTAACTGATATTAAAGAAGCTATTGAAGGTCCAAATGTGGAAGTGATTTATTCAACATTTGATGAGTTACCCGAACGACATAAAAAAGTTTCTGAAATGGTCATTGAAAGAGCAAAACGATTAGTAGAGTGTGGTCAAGATGTCATGATTTTATTAGATAGTATCACACGCTTAGCTAGAGCTTATAATTTAACTGTAACACCTTCTGGAAGAACACTATCTGGAGGATTGGATCCTACTTCTTTATATATGCCTAAGCGTTTTTTTGGAGCTGCCAGAAATACTAGAGAGGATGGAAGTTTAACAATTTTAGCAACTGCTTTAGTTGAAACGGGAAGTAAAATGGATGACGTTGTTTATGAAGAATTTAAAGGAACAGGAAATATGGAGTTGGTTTTAAGTCGCCGATTACAAGAAAAAAGAATTTTTCCAGCCATTGATATTTTAAAATCAGGAACAAGAAGAGAAGATTTATTACTAGATGAAAAAGAATTAGAAGTGATTAATATGATTCGCAAATCATTAAATGGATTAAAATCAGAACAGGCTTTGGATAATTTGTTGTATATGTTTAAAAAGACAAAAAATAATGATGAATTAATTAAATATATATTAAGTAAAAATGCGATTGTTTCAGGAGAGTAATTTTATATAAAATATATAAGTGTGCTCTTATGATAGAATAAGGCCGCATAATTAAGAAAGGAAAATGATATGAGTAAAGTTAATCAATTAGGACAATATAAAGGTCTAACAGTTCAAGTAAAAAAAAGACAAGTGCAACAAACAGAAATTGATCAACAGATTCAAACATTAGTTGCACAAAATCCTCTACTTATTGAAAAAAAAGGAGAAGTCGAACATGGAGATGTAACGACAATTGATTTTGAAGGGTTTAAAGATGGGGTTGCATTTGATGGTGGAAAAGCAAATGGCTATCAATTGGAAATTGGTTCAGGAAAGTTTATTCCCGGTTTTGAAGATCAAATGATAGGTATGAGAAAAGGAGAGACAAAAGATTTAAACTTGACGTTTCCAGCTAATTATGGTGTTGCTGATTTGGCGGGAGCAGATGTTATTTTTAAGGTTACTGTACATAAAATAGAAAGAAAAAAGGAAGCTCAATTGAATGATGAATTTGTAGCCTCTTTAAATGTAGCAAATGTAAAGACAGTTGCTGATTTACAAGAATATATGAAAACGAATATTCAGGCACATCATGATCAAGCTTATCGAACAGATGTGGAAAATGCTTTATTTGCGAAATTAATTGAAAATTGTCATGTGGATGTAAATGAAGAAGATATTAATACAGCAATGAAAGAACATATTGAACATATTCGTGTAGAACTTGCAAGACAAGGTATGGAATTAGAACAATATTTGCAAATGATGGGAATGAATGAAGAGGCATTACGTCATCAATTACAGCCAGCGGCTAAACAACAAGCTATTTTTGAAGCAATTATTGATGAAATTATTCGTGTAGAGAAGATTGAAACAACGGATAATGAAGTTAATCAACAAATTGAAACCATTATGCAACAAAATCAAATGTCTAAAGAAGATATTTTATCAAAAGTAAGCATTACTGATTTAAAACGCGATTATAATCGTTTGAAATCAAGTCAATTGATTATTCAAAGTGCTATTGTGACAGAATAAAAAAATTTAGATTGAGTGATATACTCTTACTAAACTTTTTTATTGTATTTGAATCATGCTATCCAAACGATTTAAATATTGATGGATACGTTCAAGTTCATGTTCATTAACAGATTTTCCAGAAAAATAGTATTCTACAGTTTGATAATCGTCATGGCAATCAACATATTTCATTAATTGCTTAATTGTTCCTTCGTTACCATCAACAAAGTGAATGTGTGAAGGAAGTATTTCTCGAAGAATATCTTTAAAATAGTTAAAATGTGTACAACCAAGTACAATAGAAGAATAATCATCTAATGAATAATGTGATAATGCTTTTTGCAAATAGTTGTAAACATCTTCAGAATGAAATTCTAATCTTTCAGCGAAATGAACCAGCTTTGGTAAAGCAACCAAATCAACTAAATGCTGCTTATCAATCCGATTAACTAAATCATGTATCTTTTCTCCTTTGACTGTAATTGGTGTAGCAATAACCAAGACACGATGATTTCCGTATGTATCAATAGCTTTTTTGATTGCTGGTTCCATACCAATAATTGGTAAATCGTATTTTTTTCGCATTGTTGCTACGGCTGCACTCGTTGCGGTATTACATGCAATAACAATTGCTTGAGCCTCTTTTTGAATCATAAATTGAATACTTTCATCGACATATTGAATAATATCTGCTTTTGTTTTTTCACCGTAAGGAACATGTTTTTCATCTGCATAATAAATAAATTGATCTTTTGGAAGATATTGTAAAGCTATATGTAAAACAGATAAGCCTCCTATACCAGAATCAAATATACCTATTTTCATAGATTCACCTCATTTTTCTAGTTTGCATACTCATTATAGCATATACAGTAGAAAAATGAATCAAAAATATTATATCGTATATGAAGCATTATGTCATAATTCAATAAAATTGACGAATAGAAAATTCACTGACAGAATATGTGAATTTCTTTCAAATAATGAGAATTAAGACAAATTTAATCATTAAAAAGAGTAAATTCCAAGCAATAAACAAGCGGATGAAACATATGGGT
>CAYSWW010000038.1:0-14433 GCA_964434915.1 uncultured Coprobacillus sp. | reverse complement strand
TAATGTGTATAAACCTTATCAATATATATCTGAAAACAGCAGATTGGTATTTGAAACCATTTCGATGGCTATGAAAAATCAAGATACCGTCATAATTTCAGAAGTCCATTCGCACAACGAAAGAGTATAAACACATATCCTATAGAATGAGATCTACAAGGACAGAACCTGTAACGAAAGGATCAATACCCGTATTATCAATAACTACAGAATGAAGGATTACAATCTGATATTTAGCTATTTAAAAAAATCTTCATATTCATATATTTTCTTATGCACTTTTTTTATGACTGATATCAACATCGGTCATATTTTTGTATGCCTTCATGATATTCAGCATCACTAACATGATAATAATAATCTCTTTATTAGGTTTCGCCTAACTGTTTTCGTACCTACTCATAGATAAAACAATTTGATTCGACTGCCATGAAAATAAATAAGAGGTTAACAAGCAAGTTGCTAACCTCTTATGACTCTCAATATTAGATTAGTCCTCAACACTTACATAAGCACCATCTTCAATAATTACGGCTTTTGGAGCTTTACTTACTTCACCAGTCTTTGACCAAGTTACATCTGTACCAGTAACACCATTAAATGTCATAGAAGTAAATTGTTCAATTAAAATATCGGCAATTTCTGAATTACTCATATCTGTAGTTGCATTTCCATCAGTCAATGCTTGATAAATTGCATAGATACAGTCATATGCATCAGCAGCAAATTGGTTTGGAGTTTCTCCATATTTTTCTACATAATTACTAACGAAAGTAGATGTTAATTCATCTTCAGCATCAGCTGAGAATGGAGTTAACAAATAAACACCTTCTGCTAAGCTTGTATCGAACCCATCCAAAGTCAAGATACCATCCATTCCATCAACACCAAAGAATGATGGAGTATAACCCATAGTATCTGCTTGAGTTAAGATCAATGAAGCAGGTTGATAATAAATTGGTAAGAAAACAACATCTGCACCCTTAGATTGAGCATCTTTTAATTGAACGTTAAAATCTGTTGCACTAGAGTCATCAAATGAAGTTTCAGAAACAACTTCCAATCCTAATTCATTAGCTTCTGACATAAATTTCTGATAAATACCTGTTGAATAGTTATCATCACTCTTGTAAATGACTGCAACCTTAGTTCCAATTTCACTATGTGAATAAATATAGTCAGCTGAAGCGATACCTTGGTTAGGATCAGTAAAGCACATCTGATATATATATCCATATGCATCAGTGTTATCAGAATCTTTATAAATAATTGATGTAGATGAAGCAGATGGAGTTAAAGCAAAAGTTGTATCATCAGTATAACTTTGTGATACGGCAGCACCCGCACCAGAAGTTACAGTAGCTAAACCAATTTGCATTCCCCAATCCTTTAATGTTCCATAAGCATTTGCTGCTTTTTCAGCATCAGCTTGGTCATCTTCAATTTTGAATTCTAACTGAATTCCTCCTTTGGCGTTAATTTCTTCAACTGCCATTTCAGCTGCGTTTTTCACAGCAACACCGTAAACCGCTGCATCACCAGTTAAAGGTCCAGATGCCCCAATTTTAAATGTATCTGATTGAGCAGAATCTGTATTTCCACTACCACAAGCAACAAGCATACTTGCTACTGCAATAGTAGATATAATCTTTTTAAAATTCATATTTCTCTCCCCTTCTTTTTAATATATCTATCATTATACTAAACATTTTATACATGTCAATAAAAAATTATCATATTTTTCTAATATTCTAAAAATCAAAAATATATTTCGTTATAATACAAAAAAAGAGTTTTTATGAGTATTTTTATACAAAAATACGATTAACTCTTTTTTATTACTATTCAATGCTTTTTAAAGATTCTACCATATCAATCTTATTTAATACATGGCGCATAGTGAAGTTAATTAACATTGTAAATCCTAAAGTCATAACAACTGCAATGATATAACTAAATAAATTTAATTCTCTAATAAACATCATCATATCCATTTCCACTGTACGAATAATAAATTGATGTAAAAAATAACCAAAAACAATTCCTAACAGAGAACCTATTACCGCTAATAATATATTTTCTCTAAATATATAATCATAAACTTCTTTTCTTCTGAATCCCAGTACTTTAATAGTTGCAATTTCGCTTTTACGTTCTTGAATATTGATATTGGTTAAGTTATATAAAACAATGAAATTTAGTGCCGCAGCACAAACAATCAAAATAATGATAATCATATCAATACTTTGAACCTGATCACTAAACTCCTCCCCGGCAGTATCTATATAGGTTAAATTACCATAACCTCGATCATTCATATATGTTTCTAAACTTGTTTTATATGATTGATCTAATTTTTTCATTGTAATAAAAGCATTATTGACTTTTAATTGTTGTCCCGTTGTCGTTTCGTATAAACTCTGTGACATATAAACATAATTCATGAAATAGTTTTCCATAATAGCTGAAATCTTGACATTATATTTTGTATCAGATAATTCGATGTCGATTGTATCACCAACACTAACGCCTAACAATTCAGCAGTTTTTGCTGAAAGAACAACACCTTCATCATCTAGTGCAATTTTTTTATGTGTATAGTAATCATTAAAAGATATAAAATTAGAAATGTTATCCATTGATTGATAAACTATCAATGTTCCATATAAATCTTCTTTATTCTTTAAAATATTGATACTTTGATCTAAAACATACTCGACATTATTAACCTCATCGCGATTTAAAAGATTATTTTGATAATCTTTCGCTGTAGATGTAGTAATCTCGTCCTCCAAGCGAGCTAACGCATCATAAGTGAAGACCTCCTGATACTGACGATCAACAATTTGTGAAACAGAATTCTTAATACCAAATCCCGTAATAATCAAAGCTGTACATCCTGCAATACCAATAACAGACATAAAGAAACGTTTCTTATATCTAAATATATTACGCATTGTGACTTTCTGATTAAATGATAGATGTTTCCATATAAACGTTATTTTTTCTATAAAAATACGTTTTCCTATTTTTGGTGCTTTAGGCCTCATTAAGACTGCCGGCATTAAATTCAATTCACTTATACAAACAAATAATGTTACAAATAGTGTCACAAATACTGAAATAAAGATAGTCTGTAAAGCAATTAAATAACTTGAAACAATAACTGTTGGTGCATCAACTTGAAATAACATTAAATTATATAAATAAACAATAATTCTTGGGAATAATTCTGTTCCTCCTACAATACCTAGTAAACAAGCAAAGAAAGTTGCAAAAATAACATAAACAATATATTGTTTAATAACATCCCATTTTGAATACCCCAAGGCACGAAGCGTTCCACTTTGTCCTCTTTGTTCTTCAACCATTCTAGTCATTGTAGTTAATGAAACAAGGGCAGAAACCAAGAAAAACATTAATGGAAAGACATTCGCAATGGATGAAATAGATTCAACATTTGCAGCATAACTCACAACTCCGGCATTTTCATATCTTGTTAAAGTATAAAGTTTGCCTTTAGGAATTTCATTTATTTCCTCTTGAGCATCTTGGATATATTGATAGGCTTCATCCAATTCTTCTTTGGCCTGATTTAATTCATTATTTGTTTTTAATTCCTCTAATGCTAATTGGTTTTCTTGTTGCTGAATCTGCAATTTAGCATTTTCTAACTGTAAACTTGCTTCGCTTAGTTGTTCGACTCCTTCTAAACTCTCAAAAGCTTCACTTAAAGTTGAATTTAATGCTTCAAGATTCGTTATAATTTTCTCGATTTCCGGTGGTGTTTCAGTCACCGTATCGTTTTCATAAGCTTCTAATTGCTCTTTTAATTCTTCTAAATCACTTTGTAATTCTTGAGTTGTTTCTTCTATTGTCTCAATCATTTCTTTTGCCTGAGAAAAAGCCACAGATTGAGCTTGTAAATATTCGGCTTCTTTTTCTGACAAAGTAATTTTAGCATTAATCAACTGTATCTTGGCTTCCAATATTTTTTCATCAAATGTATTTTTTGAATCAGTATACGTCTTTAAACCACTCTCATATTCTTCCTGAGCTTCGTCTAATTGAGTTTGGGCATCTTCGGTCAATGTTTCATATAAATCACTCATACGTAAAGAAAGGATACTCTTCACTTTGGTGTTAACTGTTTCAATATAATCATCATATTCTTCACTAAAAATGTTATAATCAGCTGCCCCTTCGACACTCACTAAAATCTGATTATATAATACCGTTTCATCTCGTAAATCATATAATTCATCAGACATAGCCAAAAATTCATTATTCTCAGTTAAGATTTCGATAAAACCTTTATTCGTTCCATCACCTAAGGTATTTGTTCCACGTTCAGTTTTGGAAATATAACGTGGACTATTAATAATGCCAACAACAGTAAACGTCTTTTCTCCATAATTACTCGATATTTCAATTTGATCTCCAATGCTTGCTCCTTCTTTATTCAATTCGGCATCAATTAAGCACTCATCATCCGCTGTTGGAAAACGCCCTTCTATTAAATCAGGATAGTTAATCATTTCTTCATTAAATGATTCACTCGTATAAACAGTTACACCTGATAATTGCTGATCCATTGTAATCAAAGCATCAAATTGATACCCATATTCAATACGACTTATTCCTTCAATATTTGCAATACTCTCAATATCTTCTTCACTAAATCCCAATGAAGCCATATAAGTCAAATCAGCAAAATGATGTTTATCTAAATAAGCATCCATTGTTGCTTCCATAATTCCTGGTGTATTACGCAATCCAGCGAAAAAAGCTGCACCTAAAAATACAATTAAAAAAATAGAAAGAAATCTTGATTTTGAATTCAGAATAGATTTCCTTAAATTTTTCCAATACATTGATTTTTTTAATTTTACCATTCTATTTCCTCTATTGGTTTTGGATGATCATTAAATTCAATACCACTTACTTTTCCATTTTTAAGATGAATCACACGATCTGCCATAGGTGCCAAAGCAGAGTTATGTGTAATCACAATGACAGTCATTTCATATAAATGACACATCTCACGTAATAAACCTAAAATAGATTTCCCTGTCTGATAATCCAAAGCGCCTGTTGGCTCATCACATAACAAAAGCTTAGGATTTTTAGCAATCGCACGTGCAATTGCGACACGTTGTTGCTCTCCACCAGATAATTGCGCCGGAAAATTATACAAACGACTCTCTAATTCAACTCTATCCATTACAGTGCGTGGATCAAGAGGTTGTTTTGAAATTTGCGTAGCCAACTCAACATTCTCTAAAGCCGTTAAATTTTGGATAAGGTTGTAGAATTGAAAAACAAATCCGATATCATTACGACGATATTCCGTCAATTGTTTTTCATCATAGAGAGCAATATTCTCTCCATCAACAATAATTGAACCACTTGTTGGTGAGTCCATTCCACCAAGCAAATTCAAAATTGTTGTTTTCCCAGCACCTGATGCTCCAACAATAACGACAAATTCCCCTTTATTCACTTCAAAATTAACACCATCACTGGCATTAATCGTGATATCCCCCATTGTATAGCTTTTAACAATATTTTTGAATTGAATTAAAGCACACATACTTTTACCATCCTTTACTTTAATTTGTACAACTATTATAGTAACATATTTTGATAAAAAATGCATCAAACAGGCTCAATGTTCATAAAATAAAAATAAACCATTTTTATTTACGCCATAATGATCTTGAAAAAATCATTAATATTGGGAACAATTCAAGACGTCCCGCTAACATATCAAAAGATAAAACTATTTTAGATAAATCGCTTAAACTTGAAAAATTACCTATTGGCCCAACAATTTCAAACCCCGGACCAACATTACCCATACAAGTTATCACGGCACTAAACGCAGAAAGAAAATCAATATTTTGCAATGAAACCAACAGCAATGAACCACAAAAAATAATAAAATATAGAATCAAATATGTATGAATATTTTCAATAACTGATGGTGCTAAATGTTGGCCTTCAAATTCAACTGAAACAACACTACGAGGATAAATCATTCGTTTCATATCTGCCAAGGCACTCTTAAAGCCAATGATAATACGAGAAACTTTCATTCCTCCACCAGTTGACCCAGCACAGGCTCCGATAAACATTAACAAAATAAGAATAATTTGCGATAATAGTGGCCATTTTGAATAATCCGCAGTCACAAACCCTGTCGTCGTGATAATTGACCCAACCTGAAATATAGCATAACGAAAAGCTTCAAAAATCGTTGTATATAGTGGTGCAATATTCAATGTAATAACAATTGTTGAAACAGCAATAATCGCTAAGTACCAGCGAACCTCCTCACTTCTGAATGCAACCATAAATTTTTTAACAAAGATAAAATAAATAACATTAAAATTCACACCAAAAAGAATCATAAAAAAGGTAATAACACCATCTATATAAGCACTATTATAAAAGGCAATAGAAGTATTTTTAATGGCAAATCCGCCTGTTCCAGCCGTCGCAAAAGAATTCAGCAAACTATCAAAGAAAGGCATTCCACCAAGCATCAATAAAATAACTTGAATAACAGTTAAAAATGCATAAATTTTATATAAAATTTGAGAAGTCACCTTCACCTTAGAAACCAACTTACCGACAATAGGTCCAGGCATTTCAGCTTTTAAAATATGCAGAGTTGACCCAGATACATCTGGCAAAAAAGCGACAACAAAAACAAGGATTCCCATACCACCTATCCAATGTGAAAAACAACGCCAAAAATTATGCGCATTTGATAAAGTTTCAACATTTGTAAGAATCGATGAACCTGTTGTTGTAAAACCTGAAATGATTTCAAATAAAGCATCAACATATGAAGGAATTTCTCCTGATAACCAAAAAGGTAAAGCTCCAAAAAGAGATAGCAAAGTCCATGCAAAAGCAACTATTACAAATCCTTCTTTTGCAAATATTTTTTTGTTTTTTGGTTTTTTATAACTCATAAAAAAGCCAACAAAACCAATAACTATGGCTACAATAAGATAATCCCAAGCTGCTTTTTCATGATAATAAATTCCTGTTATAAAGGGCAAAAGCATCAGAAGACCTTCTATTTTCAACATGTTTCCCAAAGTATATATAATAACTCTTCTATTCATAGAAATCACCCTCAAAAATATCATTTAAATGTTTTAAAGCCTGATGTGTTGTTACAATAATAACGCGATCATTAACTTCTAAAGTATCATGTCCTTTAGGTAAAATCATTTGATTATCCCTTAATATACCAGCTATTAAAGTATGACTTTTTAATTTCATATTCATTAATGGTTGATGTAAATACTTTGTTTTTTCACCCACAATAAATTCTAATGCTTCTACTTGGTCATTTACTAATTTATAAAGCGTTTGAATACTTGAAGAATCATCATTATACGCTTTAGCTCGTAAAAAACCAATAATTTGAGAAGCAACAATAGATTTTGGATCAATGATATTATCTAAATTCAAATCATCAATAATTGAATTCAAATTCACATGATTAACCTTTGCGATTGCTTTTTTTACCCCTAATTTCTTTGCTACTAAAGACATAATAATATTTTCTTCATCCAATCCCGTTAAACTCACCAAAGCATCACATTTCTTTATTCCTTCTTCCAACAGAATATCTTCATCTGTTCCATTTCCTTCGATTATAATACTATAAGGCAATAATCGAGAAAGCTCGACACATCTATTATGATTAATTTCAATAATTTTTGTTTGAATACCTTGAACAGCTAACTGACGTGATAAATAATAAGATATTTTACTTCCACCAATAATCATCACATTTTTAATCTTATTACTCATTGAACCTATATCTAAACAAAAATGTGATAAATCTCTATGTGACCCTGTCACATAAATATGATCTTTTTGCTTTAAAACAAAGTCACCATTAGGAATATAAACCTCCTCACCTCTTCTAACTGCACAAATTAAAACAAATGCTTTTGTTACCTGTGACAATGCATTTAGCTGAATCCCATCTAAAGGCATTCCTTGATTAATCCTTAATTCAATTATCTCAATTCTTCCTTTCGCAAATGTATCAACTTTCATAGCTGAAGAAAACATAATCATACGACGAATTTCATTGGCTGATTCCAGCTCTGGATTGACAATCATTGAAAGACCTAAATTTTCTCTTAGGAATTGATTTTGTTTCAAATAATCTGGATTACGTACACGAGCAATTGTATTTTTTGCTCCTTGCTGCTTACAAATCAAGCAAGCCAAAATATTGAGCTCATCTGAAGTAGTTACCGCGATAACAACATCAGCCTTATCAACTCCAGCTTCCATCAAAATTTCATGATTGGCCCCATTACCACATAACCCTAATACATCATAGCTATTAACAACATCTTCAACTTTTTGATTTTGACTATCAATAACAACGACATCATGTCTTTCATTTGATAGATATTGGGTTAATATCTGACCAACCTTACCTAAACCTATAATAACTATATACATAATATTTTTTCCTCCAACATTCTATAGACATATCATACAATAAGAAAAAACATTCATCAAGCAAATCACAACAAACATAACTTTTCTTTTTCATCTTTATTATTTAAAAAATATATTATAGAATGAAAGCTAAGGAGTTGATTTTAATGCAGCAAACATCATTATTTGAAAAACAAATCCAAGAGCCATTGGCAAGTCGTTTACGTCCACAAACATTAGATGATTATGTTGGCCAAGAACATCTTGTTAGCAAAGGGCAGATCTTGTGGCAATTCATTCAAAAAGATATCATTCCATCAATGATCTTTTGGGAAGCTCCAGGTGTCGGTAAAACAACCCTAGCAAGAATTATTGCACATTGTACAAAAGCCGAATTTATTAATTTTACAGCAGTGACCAGTGGAATAAAGGAAATCAAAACTGTCATGAAAACAGCTGAAGAAAAAAGACAAATGGGTGTAAGAACAATTGTTTTTATTGATGAAATTCATCGTTTCAATAAAGCACAACAGGATGCTTTTTTACCTTATGTAGAAAAAGGCAGTATCATTCTCATTGGAGCAACAACTGAAAATCCATCTTTCGAAATCAATTCAGCTTTACTTTCACGTTGTAAAGTCTTTGTCTTAAAAAGTCTAGAAATAGATGATATTGTCAAACTCTTACAAAAAGCATTATCCCACCCTCAAGGATTTGGCAATCAAAAAATCGAAATTGATGAAGATTGTCTTTATATGATTGCGGCTTTTGCTGGTGGCGATGCCCGAATGGCACTTAATACATTAGAAATGATTATTCTAAATAGTCCCCAACAAAATGATGTCACACTTGTAACCAAAGAAATCATTGAACAATGTACTAACCAACGATCTTTTCTTTATGATAAAAAGGGGGAAGAACACTATAATCTTATTTCAGCATTACATAAATCGATGCGAAATAGTGATGTTGATGCGGCCATTTATTGGTTAGCAAGAATGTTAGAAGCCGGTGAAGATCCACTTTATATTGCTAGACGATTAGTCCGATTTGCTAGTGAAGATATTGGAATGGCAGACAGTCATGCTTTACAGATTGCGATTGCTGCTTACCAGGCATCTCAATTTTTAGGAATGCCGGAATGTAATGTTCATTTAACACATGCTGTCACATATTTATCATTATCAGTCAAATCAAATGCCCTATATAAAGCTTATCAAACTGCTCAAAAAGATGCTAAGTCAACCTTATCCGAACCTGTTCCTCTTCATTTAAGGAATGCACCAACTCAATTAATGAATGATCTTCATTATGGCCAAGGATATCAATATGCTCATGACTATCAAGATAAGCTTACGACAATGACTTGTTTGCCAGAAAGCTTACTAGATCACGAATATTATCATCCTACCCAACAAGGCAGTGAAAGCAAGGTTTCCCAACGCTTAAAACAAATCAAAGAATGGAAAAAAGAACATACAAAAAATAACAATGAGTGATTATTCCCCCCATTGTTATTTTTTATCTAAATAATCAAAACGTTCAATTTGCTTTGTTTTATTTTGGCACACAACAAAAACTGGTCTTCAGAAGATATCTGTGCCTGTGAGTCAACGAAAAACTGCAAATATTTTGGATAATACTTAGCCAAAACATTAATACCATAAAATTTCCGTAAATTCAAATCAGCTAAAGTTTTTCCAATCCAAGATTGCGATGCTTTGATTTCCACTAAATTATAATCATCATCAATATCTACCATATAAATAATATTTTTACGTCATAAATCCTTTTTTCCGTTTCCTTTTCAAAACGAATAACACGCTGTGTCCCAATTTTTTCTAAAACAGTTTGAAAACATTCATTTTTTGCTTTATCAATTATATATGAAACTCCTAATTATTTAAGATTCAAAACACCTAATAAACATTATTCTAAACGATTACCAATCGCAACAACATCCACATCAAATGATTGTAATCCCAAATCTTTTAATAATGGAAAAAACATCCAATCTATCCATGACTGATGCAGGATATGGAAACTATGATAACAACATGTATTGTTTAACGCATAAAATGAAGTTATGCATGAAATACTCAATGTATGCCAAGAAGAATGAACTGAAATGCAAAAATGGAATTTCTTATTGTATGCTTAGGATATAATTTAAGAAATATCATAAATATCAATTAAAATAAAAGAGACTGATGAAGCAAAAAGCGCTACGCAAGTAAGAAATTATGTACATGAAGAAAACAAATTTTCATGATATAGGGTCATTGCTTTCAAAAATGAGAAAAAAAAGTGATATCTTACTGTAAACGGATAAAGATTTTTATGCAAGGTGAAAAATAAAAGTAAAGAAACTGAACGAAATCAACTTCTTAAAAAGTTATTTTGTTACAGTTTCTATATATTCTTAAGGGAGTATAAATAAGTCTTTATTTTTGTAAAATTTTTCCGTTTGTTTTAATAACATTTTGATACCAGAAATATGAATCTTTTTTTATTCTTCTTAAATCCTTTAAATCATGTTCGTCACGATTTACATAAACTAATCCATATCTTTTTGAAAAACCATTTTTACTACTTAGAACATCCATAAAAGTCCATGTACAATAACCAATCATTTTCACACCATCTTGAATTGCTAATTGCATATATTGAATATGTTCTTTTAAATACTTAATTCGATAATCATCATGAACTGCACCATCATTTAAGACATCAACTGCTCCCATCCCATTTTCAGTAATCATAATTGGCAAATGATATCTTGACCAATATTTATTTAAACAAACTCTAAATCCTTTACCATCTATTGGCCAACCATATTCTGTAACTTCTAAATATGGATTTTTTGTTGGTTTAAAAGCTCCAAATATAGTTGGATTTCCAAAGAATCCTTCAGTTGATCCAATTTTAAATTCATTCGTTTCATCTTGAAATTCGACACAACCTGTCCCATAATAATTTAAGGCAATAAAATCCATACGCGAAGATTTTAAAGTCTCAAAATCCTCTGGTTCAAAAATAGGCAACAGATCACGGTCTTTTAAATAATTCCAATAATACTTTGGATATTCTCCATAATAATGAATATCAAGTAAATAATATGCTTGCATATTTTCATGATCAATAGCCGCCATAACATCTAATGGATTACATGTTCTCGGAGCAGTTGTTGTTTGAGCAATCGCAGGTCCTATCTTTCCTCCTGGTACCATTTCATGACAAGATTTGATTGTTTTCGCATGTGCAAGACACATGTGCAGATCCATTTGATGTCTTTTCTTATTTGCAATATATGGATCCGATTCATGAATTCCCATTAATGCATCGTTATTTAACATTAAATTCTGTTCATTAATCACTAGCCAATATTTCACACGGTTGCCAAAATATTGGAAACATGTTTTTGCATAAATATGGAAATCATCAATACATTTTCTAGATAACCATCCTTCATATTCATCAACTAATGCTTGAGGTAAATCAAAATGATATAATGTTACAATTGGTACAATATTATAATAGATTAATTGATCAATTAATCTATTATAGAAATCAATACCTTTATGATTGATTTCCCCATGTCCATTAGGATAAATTCTAGTCCAAGCGATTGAAAAACGATAAGCTTTTAATCCTAACTCAGCCATTAATTTTACATCTTCATCCATTCGATGATAATGATCACTTGCCACTTTCGTATCAGCTTGTTGATCAGATTTTAAAAACGAATGTATATCTGCAGTACTTAAGCCTTTTCCATCTTCGTTATATGCCCCTTCTATTTGAAAAGCTGAAGATGAGGCACCCCATAAAAAATCTTCAGGAAAATTCTCAATTGTTTTATATTTCATTTAAACTTTCTACCTTTCTGTTTTCTTCTTCATAAGCTTGTTTATCTGCTAATTTAAAAAATGGTAACCATAACAACAAATCAACCACAGCTACAATAACATATAATAGTAATAATGGAAATCCACCCATAAATAATCCATTAAAGAATTTTGGTGTTGATGCTGCAGTCGCAATCGTTGGGTTATAACTAAAAGCCAATCCTAACTTACATAACACCATAACTAACACACCATTAACTAAAGGTCCAAAGACCATTGGAAAAAAGAATAATGGATTCAAAATAATTGGTGTACCAAATATTAATGGTTCATTGATATTAAAGAATGACGGTATAACAGATAATTTACCTAAAGCTTTAAATCGACTTGATTTTGCAAATAACATAGAAATCGCTAGCCCCAATGTATTTCCCGCTCCACCAATCAACATACAATCAATACAAATCTTAGTAACGACATATGGCATAGATTCACCTGCTAAGTAAGCTGCAATGTTTGCTTGACTTGTCATAATCATAACAGGTAAAAACGCTGATGTAATAGCTGTTGGATGAATACCAAAGAACCAACAAATACCTGCAAATGTATAAACAATAATAACAGCTACTGGATTAGCTCCAACATTCATAATAGGTTCAGAAACAAGCGTTGATACTAATGTGAATACATCATGATAAGATGTATAACTCAAAGCAACCCTAATAATAAATACAATAGTTAAAATCGTTGTTGATACGATAGCTGGACTTAAAGAATCAGATACCATTGTAGGAACAGAATCAGGTAATTTGATTTTTATATTTTTGTTCATCATATGAACATAAAGCATTGAAGTCAATATTGCAACGATCATAGCAACAAATAAACCTTCAGAACCAAGATAATCGATTTCTAATCCCGATATCACAACTCCATCACTATTAGATACAGTTAAAGGCATCAAGATAAAGAATGAAGCCATTGAAATAATCGAACCATTAATACCTCTTTGATTTGACATAGTCGTATAATGATATGCAATAAGTACAGAAAAATAAATAGCTAATAATCCTGTTGTCACTTGCAATAAAGCTGAAAAGTGATCAGCCATCCCTGTATTAGTTAGAAAATCTAACCATGGCTGAAAAGGAAACTTAGAAACAATAGCCAAGATCATAACTCCTAATGTTACAGGTAATGTTCCCATAGCTCCTGCACCGACTGATTTTAAGACTTTATTTTGTCCCATTTTATTGGCAATCGGTGATAAATTTTTTTCAAGAAAACCTGAAATTTTGTTTAATAAATTCATTTTTTTTCCTCCTCTTTTATGCTTTTATTATATGTATAATATTTTACTTTTTTAAGACCCTAAAAATAACCTTAATAAGTGTCTTTTTTCGACTTGATACCACTATTGATAATATATTATAATAAAAGAAAAAACACATATAGGGAGATAAAAATGGATTTGGAAATAATGTATAAAATTATTGATTACTTACTCGATATTCATGAATATACTACTTCGCGACAATTAACGCAAAAATACTCAATAAATAAAAAAAATATTATAGAAATCATTAAACAGCTACCTACAATTATTGAACCCTATGGAATGATATTAGAAAGTAAAAAAGGAAAAGGATATAGAATTCTCATTACAAATGAAAATCAACTTAGTTTATACGAACATGATAAAATAAGAAAACTAAAGAACCCAAATTTACCTAATAATAAAGAAAGAGTTAACTATATTATTTTAAAATTCATACAGCAAATAGACTATGTAAAAATAGATGATCTCGTCGAAGAACTCTTTGTATCAAGAACAACACTCAAATCATTAATGAAAGATGTAAAAAAAGAATTAAAAAAATATGATCTTTTTATCAATAGTGTTCCTCATTACGGATCTATATTAACAGGCTCAGAATTTAAAATCAGAATGTATTTCTGTAAGATATCAAATTTACCACAAACAATACAAATCTTATCAAAAATCATCAATAAAGAAGATTTATTGTATTTTATAAAAGAATTCAAAAAACTTGTACTATTATATGAATTTGATTTATCAGATAATTGTTTCTTTCAAATT
>CAYSWW010000037.1:0-14470 GCA_964434915.1 uncultured Coprobacillus sp. | reverse complement strand
GTGATTTTTCTAAGTGATTTCACTAACCCTGTGACAAGTGGTCAATCAAATTATAATTCAAAAAAAGAAAAAAGATATCTTTATTTGAACCGCCCCTGTCAAGTAGACAAGTGAAATAATTAAAAATGTTTTTGATGAAGTTGTCGAAGAGGCAACTTCATTTTTCTTTATGCAGCTAATGTTGTATTACTTGTATAATGTTCTTGTTTATATTTTATGATTCTTTTATTTTCTAATATTAGATATTGATTTGGTGTTTGTAATGATAGTGCTTCTCTTCTCACTTCATATGGTGTCTTTACTCCAAATCTTCTTTGATATCTTTCATACATGTAATAATTTATCCAATCATCTATTGCTTTTGTTAGTTCTTCCTTTGTATTGTAATGTTTTCCATAATAATACATCTCATATTTCATGATTCCCCAAAAGCCTTCCATTGGTCCATTATCTATGCAGCAGTGAACTCTTGACATGCTTTGTGTCATTCCCTGCTCTTTAAGCATATTTACAAAGGCTGGACTTGTGTATTGATATCCTCCATCCGAATGAAATAAAGGATGTGCATCTTTATTAGCTTGAATTGCTTTATCAAATGTATTAAAAACAAGAATATTACTATTGTGATTACCAACTTCATAACTGATGACTGTTCTATCATAGAGATCAAGGAATGCACTCAAATAAAGCTTATATTCATTATGTGGACCGTATTTGAATTCTGTGACATCAGTTACCCATTTTTCATTTGGTCTTGATGCATTGAAATCTTTATTAAGATTATTCTTAGCTGTATTGTATTTTTTAACCCATCTATGAACAACCATATTCTTTGTGCCAATTTCATCAGCTAATGAATAAGTAGATTCTTCACCATTCAAATAACGTTTACATATTTCTATTTTTAGTTCTTTAGAATATTTGCTTTTTCTTCCCAATATAAAACCTCCCGTATCAGTGTTTAATTATTTACACTGTCTACTAGGAGGTTATCATATCATTTTGATATCTTTTATCTTCTTAATCCTAATTTGTCAACTAATTCTGTATATCTATCAAGATCTTTTCTCTTAAGATATTTTAATAAGTCTCTTCTTCTTCCAATTTTCTTTAAAAGACCTCTATTAGAATGATAATCTTTCTTATGAACTTTAAAATGTTCATTAAGCTTATTGATATCAGCAGTTAAAACAGCGATTTGCACTTCTGGAGAGCCAGTATCCCCTTCACTTCTAGCATATTCTTTCATAATAGCAGTTTTTTCTTCTTTAGTTAACATTCGTATTCCTCCTTATTAATAACTTAGCCATATCCAAGCTATAGGTCGAGGACTCTTATATCCTAGACATAGCCGCAAAATCATTCTAGAGAAAAACTATACAAATGTCAAGCATGATTTAAATGATTATTCTCTTTTTTTCTAATATTAATAAAATTCATTAACCAAATCGCAACAACAATGAGAACAAATCCAGCAAAATGAATCCAATCAAAAGATTCATTTAATAATAGTAATGATTCGATATATGTAATAATTGGATTAAAACTTAAAAAAGAACTCGTTTTCAAGGCACCTATCTTATCTACAGAGTTCATATAAACATATTGAATGTAGGCAAAACCAATTCCCGAAATTATTAAAAACAAAATCCAATGAAAAAAAGAAACACGATATAGTGAATCTAATTGCCATTGTCCTATACAATAACAATGAAAAAACAATATCATAAAACCAAATAACAGCTCATAAAAAGTAAAAGACAAATGAGCATGTATCTGCCATTTTTGCATTAATACATGAGAAAGCATATATAAACATAATCCTAAAAACAAATAAAAAAAACCAATTTGAATCGAAAAGATTCGAAAATGAATCGATAACAAAAATGCAAAAACAGACAATACCAAACTGACATACTCATACCAATGTCCTTTCTTTTTCAAGAATACAATAGAAAAAAGAAAAGTCAAAATTGGAGCAAGAGCATTCATAAAAGCATTATCAACACCCTTCACTTCATTCATTCCTAAAAACGTCAAAAAGAAATTTAAATAAATTCCTAAAAAACCAATACAAAATGTTTTCCATTTTGTGGTATCACGAAAACTTATTTTTTTGTACTTCATATATATACCCAAAAAAGCCATTGAAAAGAAAACCCGTAGTGTCGCTAGTAATAAAAAGGGGATTTCCTCTAATAAAATTTTCATTACCACAATATTACTTCCCCAAAAAAAGCTAGCTAAAATTAATTTTAAATAAATGGACATACTTATCACCCCATATAGTATATCCTTAATCTTCATATTCAAACCACATTGACTTTTCTAAAAAAACAATGTTATCAGTCAAACTGATAACATTGCTATATTATTCATATTGATGAGATTTTCCAACCAAATCATTCACATCATCAATTCCCATTTCATCCAAAAGATCATTCATTTCCTGAATGATTTTTGGACATGCATAAGGATCAATCAAATTTTGACATCCTACCGCTACTGCACTAGCCCCTGCGATCATCATTTCAATGGCATCCTTACCGCTTGTAATACCTCCCATACCAATCACTGGAATATTCACAGCTTGAGAAACTTGATACACCATTCTTAAAGCTACAGGAAAAATAGCTGGGCCACTATATCCTCCTGTTTTATTTGCTATAATTGGACGCCCTGTTTTGATATCAAAACGCATACCAATAAGAGTATTAATCATTGAAATACCATCTGCTCCCGCCTGTTCAATCGCTTTCGCCATCATAACAATATCAGTGACATTCGGCGATAATTTGACGTAAACGGGTTTTTGACTCACAGATTTAACAGCTTTTGTGACTTGAGCAGCCATTTCAGGATCAGTTCCAAATTGAATACCACCACAATGAACATTCGGACAAGAAATATTTAATTCCAAAGCTCCAATCATATCATGAGCTGATAAACGTTTGGCTGTTTCAACATAATCATCAACTCCACTTCCTCCTATATTTGCAATGACTTTATGATGATATAAAGGTCTTAATTTTTCTAGTTCTTCACTCATGACAGCATCTACACCCGGATTTTGTAAACCAATGGCATTGAGCATGCTACTTGGCCCTTCAGCAATCCGTGGTAATGGATTTCCATATCTAGGTTCTCGTGTTGTTCCTTTTAGCATTATTGAACCAAGTACATCAATATCATAAAATTTAGCAAATTCATATCCAAATCCAAAAGTTCCACTGGCAGGAATAACCGGATTATTCATATCCAATCCAGGTAATTTAACTCTTAAATTAGCCATTGACAATCACCTCACTTGATAATAAAACCGGACCTTCTACACAAATACGTTTATAAGGTTTAGTTTTTACACGACATGAGCAACCCATACATGCTCCAAATCCACATCCCATACGTGCTTCAAAAGACAGATACCCATTTTCCGGATATTTTAATACGAGAGCATCCAACATTTTTTCCGGACCACAACTATAGTATGCATCCATATCAAACACATGAGATTCTAATATATCAATGACAGTTCCTTGTTCCCCTAAACTACCATCCATTGTCGCTATATATGTAGGGCAGACTTTTTCAAATTCTTCTTTATAAAAGACATCTTGAATGCTATTAAAGCCTAATATTGCTGACACTTTCACTTGATTTTTCACTAACTCTTTAGCTAACTTATACATAGGTGGAACACCTAGCCCACCGCCAATGACTACCGCACTTTTTTTCTGCAAATCAATGAAACCATTTCCCAAACCTGTTAAACAATCTAATTGCTCTCCAATCGATTTATATGACAAAATTTTTGTTCCTTCTCCAACAACCTTAAATATAATAGTTATATGACGTTCATCATAATCACAAATACTCATTGGCCTTCTTAAATAAGGGTGCAAAGAATCATTAATCTTAACATTAATAAATTGTCCTGGTGCTCGAATATATTGGGCAGCTTCGCCTTCTAACACCATTTCATAAACATTCATAGTTAATTCTCTTTTTGAAATAATCGTCATCATACCTTGATAATTTACCACTTAATTTTCCTCCATATCAATCAATTCACCATTAATTATATTGGCCATAATCTGACCATAACATTTCACCCCTAAAAAAGGTGTATTTATTGATTTAGATCGCATATCCTTTTCTTCAATCACAAATGACTTATTAAGATCAAATACACATAAATTAGCCACTTCTCCAACTTCAACTTGTGCATTCAATCTTAACACTTTAGCAGGTCCTACTGTTAATGCATCTAAGATTGTTTTCAAATCAATCATATTTTCTTTAACTAGATATGTATATAAAAGCGGAAAAGCATGTTGAATACCAATGATACCAAACGGAGCATTCTCAATAGGCTTCGCTTTCTCTTCTCTTGCATGAGGAGCATGATCAGTTGCAATCACAGTAATTGTGCCATCTTTTAATCCTTGAATCAAAGCTTCATGATCTGCCTTTGATCTTAATGGAGGATTCATCTTATAATTTGGATGACAATCACGAATATGATCTTCAGTTAAAATCAAATGATGAGGAGATGCTTCTCCTGAAACAGGTAAGCCTTCTTTTTTTGCTTGCCTTAATAAATCAACAGTCTCTAATGTTGAAATATGACAAATGTGATAACGATTATGATATTTTCTTACAATATCTAAATCTCTCGCCACTTGCTTATATTCAGAAGCACTATTTATTCCAATCAAATGATGTTCTTTCGCATAATATCCTTCATGTATACATCCTCCATGTAATTCACTTTCATCTTCACAATGAGCAACAATGATAGAATCTAGTTCACTCACTGTTTTCATAGACAAATCCATGATTTCATCGTTTTGAACACCCTTACCATCATCAGAAAAACCTAACACAATATCATTTTTTAGATTATCTTCCATATCGACAATTTCTTGACCCTTCAAATCGGTTGTAATCGCACTATACGTATAAACATTCACTTGTCCATCACGGTTAACACGTTGCTGAAAATCTTGAATCGTTAAAGAATCATCCATACATGGTAGCGTATTGGCCATTGCGACAATTGTGCCATAACCACCATATAATGCACTTAAACTTCCTGTATAAATTGTCTCTTTATGTTCAAAGCCAGGTTCTCTAAGATGAATATGAATATCTATAAAATTATGCGAAACCAAAGATCCTTTTAAATCATAGCTTGGAACATCAGCTTCAATATTTTGATCGATTTGACAGATTTTTCCATCACGTACAAAAATATCTGTCATTTCAAAATCACGATTTCTATACAAATTAGCATTTTTTAATAAAAAACTTTTCATGTGCTCCTCCTTTAAAAAAATATACCTATAAGGTATATTTATTTCGATGTCATCTTTATCATATCAAATGTATGAATGTTTGACAATTCTTCTATTCATTTAATTTCTTATTTAAAGCTATTTCTACAATTTCAGGAACCAGTCCTTTTACACTATAATGATAGGATACAATTTCTTTTACAGATGATGATGAAATAAAAGAATGTTGTGGTCTTGTCATCAAAAATACCATATCCACAGTATCATCCAAATATTGATTAGAAAAAGCCAGCTGTAATTCATATTCAAAATCCATAGTCGCACGTAATCCTCGAACCAAAACAGTTGCTCCAACAGCTTTAGCATATTCAACAGCTAAAGCATCACTAGCATCAACTGTCACATTATCAAAAGGTGTTGTGACTTCTTTCAATAATGCTATTCTTTCTTCCAAAGTAAACATTGTCTTTTTGTTAGGATTAGTAAAAATCGTTACATATAAATGTTCATACATTTGGCTTGCACGTTCAATAATATCTAAATGACCATTTGTTACAGGATCAAAAGTCCCTGCATATACTGCTTTTGTCATATTTTTTGCTCCTTATATTGAATAATTTGTAATGTCGTAATACCGTAAGTTTGTTGTTTTTTTAATATGAAAGGTTCTTTGATTTCTATTATCTCATCATTTAAATCTTCAATAACAATTAAACAGTGTTGATATAGCATATGATGTTCAACTAAGAAATGTAAAATTTTTTCATTTATTTTTAAACCATAAGGTGGATCCAAAAAAACCAAATCAAATTGCAATCCTTCTTGAGCAAATTTAATTAAGGCTTTTTGATAATCCATCTTATAAACATGTGCAATATCTTCAATCTTTAACGCTCGAAAATTCTCACGAATTGTTTGAAATGCTTTATACTGTTTATCTACACTATAAAGTTCATCCATGCCACGGCTTATAGCTTCTATCCCTAAACCTCCACTACCACCGAACAAATCCAAACATACACCACCTTGAAAATAAGGCCCAATCATATTAAAGAGATTCTCTTTATTTTTATCAGTTGTTGGTCTCGTTAATTGAGAATCAACCGTTTTTAATTGTCTACTTCTGTATTTTCCAGCAATGACTCTCATTTTATTCCCCATAATGATATTGATCAAAAAACAGTTCATCGCTTATATTTTGAAAAACAAGTTCTGTTACTTCTGCCAACAAAGCTTGTAAATCATGATAGCTTTGGTAGTAATCTTGAATCTTTTGATCATTCATCATTTCTTTCTTGATTTCTTTTAAATTTTCTTTTATATATTCAACATGTCCATAAGATTTTAAACGTAAATAATCTTCCTGTAGCGTTTTGTTTCGTGATAATAAAGCTAAAGTTTTTTCATTTTCTAAAGCTTGATTGCATTTTTTATAATTTTGAAATACATCATCTTGTATAATTGCTTCAACAAGTTCATCAATTTCTTTATACATATCTTCTCCTATAATAATAATTCAATCATTTTTAAAATTGTTCCAACCTTTTCAATACGGTCAGCAAAAGTTAATTTGTTTTCAATTTTATATTGCTCTATCATGGTAGGAAACTCTTGAGGATAACGCGATAAAATCAAATACCATTTTGGATGTAATCGCATATATAAGCGCATATCCTGATTAATCATCATACCACTGGTTTGATCGAGGTTTTTGTTCATCCTTCACCATAAATCCTCCTATTAAATCTAATATTTTTTGTAATCCCTCCATGCTTTTTGCTAAAGCATCCAAATCGATATTCTTCAAAATTTCTAATATACCTGATAAATCAATTTGTGATTTCTTATATGATTCCCACATTTTATCATCTTCACCATATAAAACATAGAATTCATACAATTGTTGCCAAGTATAACGGCCATTAACAACATCTTCTTTAATTGAAGGAATCGTTCTGACAAACGCTTTAAAATCATCAATTTCCATAATCTCACCCATAATAGCATATGCCAAAAATATTAAATTTGTTCTTTTAAAAGATCACGATTATATTTAGCAATAATCGATTGCCCTACTCCAATAGTCATCATTGCCACCCAAGTAGATGAACCACCAGAAGAAACTAGCAATAATGGAACACCTGTCATTGGAATAAAACCAGATATACCACCAATATTGATAAAAAAATGAGCAAAGAAATAAGTTCCAATACCATATAAAATCATTTTACTTTTGGTCTCTTTGATATGCATTGCATATCTAAACATTTTAAAAATAATAATACAATATGGAATCAATATCAACATAAAACCAGCGAGTCCTAATTCTTCATAAATTATGGAAACAATAAAATCATTCTGTGACTCTGGAATGTAACCAAACTTTTGTTTTGAACCACCAAAACCTTGACCAAAAATGCCTCCGGAAACAAATGCGATCAAAGCATTCACTAATTGCCATCCAGTATCCTGTACATCTGCCAAAGGATTTAACCAAGTATAAATACGACCTAATTGATATGGCTGCAAAATAAAAGCCGCACCAAAAACAAATGCAATCATAGCTAAGATCATTAAAATAAGAGTTGCTTTTTTGAATCTTGAATAATAAGGGCGTGGTGTTACAAAGAAAAGAATAAGGCAAATAAACCCAATGATCAAAGCACTTCCTAGGTCTTTTTGCACAAAACCACCTACAAAAAAGACAACAAAAATTGCTAAAATTGGTCTTGCAAGACAATACCAAAATTTTCTTCTTTGAAGTTCTTCTTTCTTTTTTCGTGAAATATTTTTAGGAACCTGACAAAATTCTTCAATTTCTCCAAAATGGAAAGATAAAAATAATATCATAATAAGCTTCATAAATTCAGCCGGCTGAATGGTAATAATGTCACCCGGAAACTTGATCCACGCATATGAGCCATTCGTTTCATCAAATAATAAACAAGCCAACATCATTATCAAACCAATGATATAAAAAACCCAAGTTGTTGTAGAATTGACCCACTTTTTCTTAAAACAACGTGTTAAAAACACCATAAACACATAGCCTGATACAACAAAAACAGCTTGTTTAATCATATTTTTAGTTGCATATGTAGCACCATACTTCGCACTTTCACCAACCGAAGCACTTCCAATCATAATAATACCGAAAATGGTTAAAACAACAACACTTAAGTAAATTGTTCGATCAACCCCTCGACTTTTAAATATTCCTTTTATAAAATTTATCATCGCATGTCAATCCAATCATGCTCTTTGGCTTGTTGTAAGACTTTATATATCGAATAATGTGAAACCTTTTCAAAAGCAACATCGAGCTGTTTTTGTTCGCTCTTAGAATCAACAATAGATGTATATAAACGGTAACATTTCATAAATTCTTCTTTAGAAATACCTTCTTCATAAGCTTTTTCAACTGCGTTATATAATGACATAACGTCAATAATTTCTTCTGTACTCCAATAAGGATTTAATGGATAATCATACATTTTTATTCACTTCCTTTATTGTTTTATTATACATGATATCTCGCCAAAATAAAATAAGATTTGGGTATAAACACTAGCAAATTTATAAATCAAGAATATGTTAAAATGAAAGGAGGGAAATCAATGAACTCTTGTTATAACTATGGCGGATGTGGATGTAATAACTATATGCCTTCATTCGGATTTAATCCATTTGGGTGTGGCGGATGTGGATATCAGTCATCCCCAGTTATGAGTTGGGGCGGAAGCTATAATAGTGGATGTACTTGGTTTGCTATCGTATTAGTTGTTTTCTTACTATTAATCATCTGCGGATGCACTAAAATCTGTTAGTGTGGAAAAATATGCTAGAAATCTAGCATATTTTTTGTTTTTATGATATGATATCTATCCGAGGTGAGAATATACATATGATTTTAATGAAAGATATTATAGATGATAAACATCCTTTAATCAGAAAAACTTCACAACCTGTAGAATTACCTCTCATTCCAGAGGATGAACAATTACTATTAGATATGCATGAATTCTTAGTTAATTCTCAAGATGAAGAGCTAAGTGAAAAATATCAATTACGTCCTGCCGTTGGGATTGCTGCTGTTCAACTTGGTGTCCTAAAAAGAATGTGTGCTATACATGTTATAACATACGATAAAGACGGAGAAATAAAAAAGATAGATGATTATGCTTTAGCTAATCCAAAAATTGTTTCATACACAGAAAAACAATCTTATTTAAAAGATGGTGAAGGTTGCTTAAGCGTTAATGAAGATATCCAAGGATATGTTCCTAGACATGCTAAAGTCACTGTCAAAGGATATGATGCATTAACACATCAAGATGTAACTATTGTTGCAAGAGGATATTTATCAATATGCCTTCAACATGAATTAGATCATTTTGATGGAGTCTTATTTTATGATCGTATTGATAAAGAACATCCAACTGTTCCTATTGCAAATGCAATGATCATTGAATAAAATATAAAACAAAAAAACAGGGATGTTAGAAATATATCTAATATTCCTGTTTCTATTTATATCGAAATTATTTTGATATTTGCGCAAAAGCTTGTTTTAAGTCATCAATTAAATCATCAACATTTTCTAATCCTACAGAAATCCGTATCGTTTCCTGTTTAACACCTCCAGCTAATCTTTCTTCTTCACTCATCTGTGCATGCGTTGTTGAAGCTGGATGTGTCAATAAACTTCTTGAATCCGCAAAATTTGTCACATGTGTAAAAAGCTTAATGTGATTAATGACAGTTTTACCACCCTCTAATCCACCTTTCACACCAAAAGTAAATAATCCCCCAAATCCTTTAGGAAAATATTTTTGGCATAGCAAATAAGAATCATGATCTTTTAATTCGGCATAGCTCACCCATTCAACATCATCACATTCATTTAAAAATTGCGCAATTTTTCTTGAATTATCAACATGCTTATCCATACGAAGAGATAATGTTTCAAGACCTAATAATGTCATATATGCATTAAAAGGAGACATACATCCACCTAAATCTCTTAATGTTTTAGCAACTGCTTTAGTACAAAAAGCAGCTTCATTCAAATCAGCATAAATAATATCATGATAAGCTTTATCAGGTTGTGTAAAAAGTGGATATCTTTCATTATGCCAGTCAAATTTTCCACTATCAACAATAATTCCACCCATTACATTTCCATGACCGGCAATATATTTCGTTGTTGAATAAACAACCAAATCAGCTCCATATTCAATAGGTTTAAATAAATAAGGAGTTGGTGTTGTATTATCCACAACAAATAAAAGATGATATTTATGACATAATGAAGCTATAGCTTCAAAATCTAACATATCACCATTTGGATTACCAACAGATTCAACAAAAATCATCTTTGTTTTTTCATTAATGTAAGACTCCATTGCATCTAAATCTCTTGGATTTACAAAATGAGACACAAATCCCATTCCTCTCATCGTACCAGATAAAGATCCTATTGTTCCGCCATATAAATTATTTGCTGCAATAATCTCATCCCCTGATTCACAAACCGTCATAATCAACCCCATAATAGCAGCCGTTCCAGAAGCAAAAGCAACTGCTCCAACACCACCATCTAATGACGCCATTCTTTGTTGTAAAACATCAACTGTAGGATTTGATAAACGAGAATAAAAATAACCACCTTCTTCTAATGCAAAAATATTTTTAGCCTGATCTGCATCATCAAACGTAAAAGCATTAGATAAATACAAGGGAACCCCTGTTGCTTTTGTAACAAGATCAGGTTTTTGTCCAGCATGTATTTGTAAAGTTTCAAAATGATATTTCATAAACACATTCTCCTTTCTTATTTTTATTGGTTTCACACCCATTATATCATAATCCCATCAACAAAAACACCAATAACCTATAGAAATTCAATCTATATAAACAAAAATGGGCTATTTAAATACACTTGAGTTTTAAAGTGGGATATTTTTAAAAGAAAAAGGAAGCTCTTAATGGAGATTCCATGAAAGATTTCATCTTTAAATCAATTGATGATTTATTACTTTTTTCTAAAATAAGCTTATCTTGAATGAGTAATTCTCTTGTAAAATGAATGTCCTTTATTGGTTCATGTGGTCCTATAATAATTGTTTTATCTTTATCATGTATTTGATTTTCTATAACTGCTTGTATAATTCTTACATTTTAACGCATTCTTACTGAATATTTCTTAAGAGGAATTTGAGAATCAAAACCTATTTCAAAAATCTACATAATTCTTTTGGTCAACATTGATAAAAAAAGGCAATCATATTTGTTTAAATTTGTGTTTTGATTATTTATAAATTGCAGTTCACCACTAAGAACTTCTTTCCATTCAACCTGTAAAATCAAAAAGTCATATATATTAACTGCAGATATAACAAGTCTACTATATGATACACCTTATCAAAGGTCATAACACTATAGCATACACAAATAAAAAAAATCAGAAAATCATATTTTTATGATATAAACTTCTGATTAAAATATTATCATTTTCACTTAATGACATTAAAAAAAGAAGTGAAGCCAATAAATTCTTCCCGTCTGCCATTCTAGATAACTCTTTCCTGTAAAAAACGCAACAGTGCGAGATTGCTTATCATATACCAGATGTCCAGTTACTAATTCACTAACGAAACGTATCCGGATATTCCTTAAGTAGATACTGATATAGTACGTCCACTGCACTTTTATTCATCGTGCAATCCATCAGGATGACAGGAACTGATCGAATCAGATTTTCAATGAGTGATATTGCCATTCCGGGATAATGCTTTCCAAAATTGGGGATGGTGATCTCCCTGTAGAGCAGCGACACCTTTTCCACATCTGACAATTCACGTATAGCATCATCTTTCCCCTGCTGTATTACAACTAGAATCCCGACAGGGGCAAAACGCTGTTCACACCTTCCAGAAGACCCGCAAAGCGGAAAACCACATGCGGTCCACCCGTCATGCGTCTTCTGCAAAATGGTACGATCACCGTTGATATCCGTGATTCCATCCATATATTTGTGCCAAAGATTCGTCTGCGTTGTTTTCCCCGTCCCACTTGGTGCAGTGAATAAGACGGACTGTCCTCGGAAAAAAATGCTAGCGGAATGAAGGATCAATGCATTATTTTTTAACAAGAGTTCTTCAAGGTGGATATAGTACCATAGGTAGAATGCATCTCTCTGGCACTCCCACCATTCCCTTAATATAAAAAGTTGTACCTGTATCCTCTCATCCGGACTGTACCGACTAACAATCCCGACCTTTCCGTCATTTCCTGCAGAATAAGGCCAGAAATCATAGATACGCCATTCCCCATCTTCCGCAAGCAACACTGCCCTGTTTCCAGTTCGGTATCGGTCACCAACGGGTTCCGGTAGGCTATCAGTAAATCTAATCTCGATATCCACACTATTTTCCCAAGGGACACAAGGGACAAGAAATTTTCTGTCATTCTCGCACAAATCTAGAGAAATCTCTGTATATACGTTTATTTTCAGGCTTCCGATATAAAAAACAATCAGTTTCATGTTCCCTTAGTATCCTTCTTTAATAGTTCAAGGTATTCTTCCCTTTCCTCATTAGACACATAAGCAAGCATCTTCCTGATCAGCGCATCCGTAACATCACAGATATACTGTGGTCGATCGGAAGTGCTGCCTGTCTCTTTGTAATTGCTAGCGATGCATACTGGGCATATATTCCGTTTTACGCAGTTTTCACATTCCTGGCATACCGGAAGTTCCCGGAAGGCAGGCGCAACCCGGTTCCATACATCCATGAACTTCTTCCCCTTCAGGCTCTCCGACAAGTGAGGGAGCATACCGCAGCAGACTAGTTCCCCTTTCCAGTTGACCCAAAAATGATTCTTTCCCGCCGCACAGGAATAACCCCTCGCCTTGTTGTGGATAGGTTCTTTCAGTTTATCCAGCGTTACCTTTGCATATATCTCCATCGGCCAAGTAGGATGCTTCTCATGGGCGACATCGATAAAACATTGGGCACATTCTTTTGGGGACAGTCGCGCCTCTGGATTGTTTCCCGGAAATACGTATGAAGTACATGAAATAGGAATATTTTTTCCATTGGCAAAAGAAACAATGTCATGTAGCTGGCTGAAATTCCACGGCGACGGGGTATAGTTAATCTTGACCGGTACATTTCTTTCCTTGAGTAGATCAAGAGCTGTCGTCACCTGATCAAAACCTTTCGGGTTCCCACACAGTTTCCCGTAAGTATTATTGTCTTTTCCGTAGACAGTGATATTCAGGCGCCTACACGGATGCGTAGCAAATAAGTCTGCATAATGTCTGTCGATTAGGGTACCGTTTGTGTTCATGGTCAAGATAAATCTCATTTCCGTCAAGGACAGGTATAAACGCTCAAATTCCGGAAAAAGAAGTGGCTCCCCTCCTGTCAGGGAGAGAAACAAGATCCCGCTTTCCTTCAGGTCTTCTGCGATTTCCAACCATTCATCACAGGAAAGCATTTTCCCTTCCCATTTCATCTGCTCTCTGGTTTTCTGGATGTAACACATCTTGCACCGCATGTTACAGATGGGGAGAAGTTCTAACGTACCACTGACCGGAATATTGAAATTGCGTGTTTTAGCAAACAGCATATTTTCGCTTCCTGGCTGTTCAAATCGCTCCATACAATCTCCTTTCCATACAATCTTCTTAAAAGGGCAACTGGCAAAACTGCCAGTTGCCCAAAATTTAAGTTACAAAATCAATCTTAGCTGTTCTCAGTGAGTTCCTCATAAAAAGACTCGGTTACAGAACCCATATGGGTCATTCCGCCGCCACTCCATACAAGATAACTTCCAGAACTAACATAATACTTTCTCCTATCAGTTTCTGTTTTGCTATATTCACTGTCGGTTACATTGCGATCCGCAAATGCTTCGATGGCTTTCACTTCATTCTCAAAATATCCTCCATCAAACTTAACCAAGCCACTAGCATAATAATTGCATGTCGATGGAGATCCCTCAGTCCAATTAGTGTCTGAACTATATACCACTTCTGACTGAGTAAGAATACAAGTAACTGTCACTGGCTTATTGTACTTTGTAGCGTCACAATTCAAACAATAAGCGTTCGCCCTGAATCTTTCCACATACACATTCGGTTTTACATATTTCATTTTTCTTTC
>CAYSWW010000036.1:0-14531 GCA_964434915.1 uncultured Coprobacillus sp. | reverse complement strand
GATTAATTCATCAACAATTGAACGAACTTCTTTTGCTCTTGTAACAGTCGTTTCAATTTTTCCATACATGATAACATCTGTAGCTAAGTTACGTAACATTGCTTTTCTATGAGATGATACACGCCCTAATTTTCTATTTTGTGCCATAAATTAGTGCTCCTTCCAATAATTTTTTTGAACTAATCAACTGGTTTAAAACCAAGACCCAATTCAACTAATTTTTCTTTGACTTCTTTTAAAGATTTCTTACCTAAGTTACGAACTTTAATCATATCGTCCTCACTTTTAGTAGCAAGTTCTTGAACTGTTTGAATTCCAGCTCTCTTTAAGCAATTATAAGAACGTACAGATAAGTCTAATTCTTCAATCGTCATATCTAATACTTTATTACTTGTATCTTCTTCTGTTTCACTCATTACTTCCATGTTCATAGCCATATCAGTTAATTCTACGAACATATTCAAGTGTTCCACTAAAATCTTTGCAGCTAATGCTAAAGCTTCATGTGGCTTAATTGAACCATCAGTAGTTATTTCCAATGTTAATTGATCATATTTTGCGCTTTGACCAACACGTGTTGGTTCAACAGCATATGCAACCTTAACGACTGGTGAATAAATTGAGTCAGTCGCAATAACACCAATAGTATTAATTAATTTCTTGTTTTGATCAGCACTCATGTATCCTCTATCTCTATGTGCATACATTTCCATATAGAAATGTGCACCTTCAGCAACATGAGCAATTTCTAAGTCATTTGATACCATAGTGACATTAGAAGGACATTGAATATCAGCTCCTGTAATAACTGCAGGACCTTTCACATCAATAACCATTGTCACATCTTCATCACCATCAATCGCAAATACTAATTTCTTAATATTTAAGATAATGGCAGTGACATCTTCGACAACACCATCTACTGCAGAAAATTCATGAATTGCTCCTTGAACTTTCACAGCATGTACTGCACATCCAGGAATTGATGAAAGTAATACTCTTCTTAAAGAGTTTCCTAAAGTTGTACCAAATCCTCTTTCTAAAGGTTCAATGATAAATTTTCCATAGTTATCACTTTCATCATACTCTGCAACATTAAAATTCGCTTTTTCAAACTTTTGCATTATTTTCCTCCTCACTCAGAAATAAATACTTTGTTTACTTCATTATCCACGAGGACGTTTTGGTGGACGACACCCGTTATGTGGTATTGGTGTTACGTCATTAATTGATGTAACTTCTAATCCAGCTGCTTGTAAAGCTCTTACTGCAGCTTCACGTCCTGGTCCAGGACCTTTTACGCAAACATCTACAGTCTTCATTCCATAATCCATTGATGCTTTTGCAGCAGCTTCAGCAGCCATTTGCGCAGCATATGGAGTTGATTTTCTTGAACCTTTAAATCCAAGTGCACCTGCACTAGACCATGTCAAGACATTACCATGTTCATCAGTTACAGTAACAATTGTGTTATTGAAAGTTGAATGTACATGTGCGATACCTTTTGCTATATTCTTTTTAACACGTCTTTTACCACGAGTATTGTTTCTTGCCATTTTCGTTCAACCTCCTATTTCTTCTTACCAGCAATTGGACGAGCTTTACCCTTACGAGTACGTGCATTTGTTTTTGTATTTTGTCCACGAACTGGAAGTCCTTTACGATGACGGATTCCTCTATAGCATCCAATTTCCATCAAACGTTTGATGTTTAATGCAACTTCTCTACGAAGATCTCCTTCAACCTTATATTTTTCAACTTCTTTTCTTAGTTTTCCTTCTTCTTCTTCAGTTAAATCTTTAACTCTTATATCTTCACTAATTCCAGTAGTAGCGCAAATATTTTTTGCAGTTGTATTTCCAATACCATAGATATAAGTTAAAGAAACTACCACACGTTTATCACGTGGGATATCAACACCTGCTATACGAGCCATGTTTTATTCCTCCTATTAACCTTGTCTTTGTTTATGTTTAGGGTTTTCGCAAATTACCATTACTCTACCCTTACGTTTAATTACTCTGCATTTATCGCATATTGGTTTTACAGATGGTCTTACTTTCATCTTAATCTTTACCTCCTTTGGGAAGATTTTTTATTTATGTCTAAATGTAATACGCCCACGTGTTAAATCATATGGAGAAATTTCTACAGTTACTTTATCCCCCGGTAAAATGCGAATGTAATTCATACGGATTTTACCAGAAACGTGAGCCAAAATAACCGCTCCATTTTCCAACTCGACCTTAAACATTGCATTAGGTAATGTTTCAAGGACAGTTGCCTCTACTTCAATAACGTCATCTTTTTTTGCCATTGATTATAACTCCCTTTTTAAAGTTTTGTCAAAATTTCATATCCATCGTCAGTAATCACAATAGTATGTTCATAATGAGCTGCAAGAGATCGATCTCTTGTCACGACTGTCCAATTATCACTTAAAACATCAGTTTCACATCGTCCTAAATGTGCCATTGGTTCTATCGCCAGAGTCATTCCCTTTTTCAATCTAGGCCCTTTTCCAGACGCTCCAAAATTTGGAACAGCTGGATCTTCATGAACATCAGTACCAATACCATGACCTGTATAGTCACGTGGTGTCGAACATCCATGACTTTCTAGATAGACTTGTACAGCATGAGAGATATCTGATAAACGATTGCCAGGCTTAACCTGTGCTAATCCTGCATATAGTGATTCCTCAGTTACTTTCATTAAATGAGCTGCATCATCACTCACATGACCAACCGCATATGTCCAAGCACTATCACCATGATAGCCCTTATAACATGCGCCAACATCAACTGAAATAATGTCTCCTTCTTTTAATTTTCTGTTGCTTGGAATTCCATGTACAACTACTTCATTAATTGAAGTACAAACTGCATTAGGGAATCCATATAAGTGCAGAAATGAAGGTGTAGCACCCGCATCACGTATTGTTTTTTCACATATTTCATCAATTTCCAAAGTTGTTACACCTGGTTGAATAAAATCTTTCAATGTTTGATGAACAAGTGCAACGATACGCCCAGCTTCTCTCATTAATTCAATTTCTCTTTGGTTCTTGGTAACAATCATTATTTATCCTCCAAGCTTTTCTCAATGTCATTAAAGACGCTTTCCATAGACTGATCACCATTAATATTAATGAGTGTACCTTTCATTGTGTAATAATCAATCAAAGGTCTTGTTTGCTTATTATACGTATCAAGTCTGACTTTAACAGCGTCTTCGCTTTCATCAGCTCTTTGATACAATTCTCCACCACATTTGTCACAAACTCCTTCAACTTTTGGTGGATTAAATTCAACATGGAAAGTTGATCCACAATCTTTACATGTTCTTCTTCCAGATAATCTCGAAATTAATTTTTCTTGAGGTATATCTAAATTAATAATTGCATCAATTGTAAAATCAAATTCTTTCGCAATACTTTCAAGCTCTCTTGCTTGAACAATAGTTCTAGGGAAACCATCTAAAATAAATCCATTTTCAAATGTATTTTCTTTTAAATAGCCCCTTACCATTTGTATCGTATAATCGTCTGGTACAAGGTGACCAAATTGCATAAAATACTTAGCAATTACACCATATTCACTCTGTTCACTTAAAGCTTTTCTAAATAAGTCTCCAGTAGATATTTGTGTCAAACCATACTTACTGACAAGTTTACTAGCTTGAGTCCCTTTACCAGCACCAGGAGGCCCCATTAAAATAATGTTCATAATTATACACTCCTCTATTATACTATTTTCTTATATATCCATGGTACTCTTTACGAGTAATCAAAGTTTTAATCTGTTTTGTTGTTTCCAAAGCAACACCTGTAATAATAATTAATCCTGTACCACCTAATGTTAAAGAAGCATTAGATGTTTGTGACCAGATTACTGGCGTAATAATTGGAATTGCTGCAATAATAACTAGGAATATTGAGCCTACAACAGTTACTCTATTTAAAACTGTACTCATAAATTTTTCAGTATCTTTTCCAGTTCTTACACCTGGAACTGCTCCACCATTTTTCTTCAAGTCATCACTAATTTTATGAGTATCAATTTGTAAATTAGAATAAAAGAAAGCAAATAATACAATCATAATAATATATAGGCAAAAACCAACTGGTTCTTGATAATTTAATATCTCATCAATCATCGTCGTAATATCGTTTGATTCCATAAAACTAATAATTGTTCTTGGAGCAGCTAATACAGAAGCTGCAAAGATAACAGGCAAAACACCTGAACTATTAATTTTAATAGGCATATGTGTTGTATCTTTTGTTCTCATGACAGTATTAGAACTAGATGCATACATAATTGGAATCTTTCTTACTGCTCCTTCATTGAATACAACAAAGATAACAATAGCGAGATAAACAATTACAAATAATATATACCACAAAAAACCTAAAACAGCAGTTTGTATTCCACTATCGAATGTAACCAAATTACTAAAAGTTGTAATAAAGTTTGTTGGTAAACTTGACACAATACCCGTGAAAATCAATAATGATGTACCATTACCAATTCCCTTTTGTGTAATTTGATCACCAATCCACATAGCTAACATACTACCAGCTATCATTACAATTACTACATAAACATATGTCCAAATTGATGAAGAATTCAAAATATTATAACTTTTATCAAACGCATATGTTAACGAACCACCTTGAATAGCAGCTAAAACAAGTGTTACATATCTTGTTACTTTATCTTTTTTCTTTTTCCCTGTATTACCTTCTTTTTGCCATTGAGTTAATATAGGGATAACATCCATTGATAATAATTCAATGATGATAGATGCTGTAATATAAGGAGAAACTCCTAATGAAAAGATTGAAAATCTTTCAAGCATCCCTCCACCAAGCATGCTTATAATTCCTAAAATCCCACTGTTTGTTACTCCAGCAGTTAAGTCTTCAGCATTAATTGAAGGAATTGTAATTGCAGCTCCTAAACGGAAAACAAATAACATACCTAGTGTAAAAATAATCCTTTGACGTAATTCACCTTTTTTAAAGACTGACTTAAAAAAGTTTAACATCTTAGATCACCTCAGTTTTTCCACCTGCAGCTTCAATCGCAGCAACAGCAGACTTGGAGAATTTCTTTGCTTTAATAGTTAAAGCAACTTCTAATTTTCCATTACCTAAAACTTTCAAACCATCTAATTCTTTCTTAATTAATCCGCACTCTTTTAATTTGGCAGCATCTACAATACTACCTGCTTCAAATCTATTTAAATCTTCAACATTTACAATTGCGTATTCAACTCTATTAAAGTTTGTGAATCCGCGTTTAGGTAAACGCATGAATAAAGGTGTTTGTCCTCCTTCAAAACCAGGTTTCTTTCCTCCACCAGATCTTGCTTTTTGACCTTTTTGACCTTTACCTGCAGTTTTTCCATTACCAGAACTTGTACCGCGACCAACACGTTTTCTTTCTCTACGTGCTCCTTCTGTATATTGTAATTCGTGTAGTTTCATGTTTACACCTCCTATTTACTCTCTTCAACTTTTACTAGGTGTCCAACAGTTTTAATCATACCTTGAATAAACTCGTTGTTGACTTTTTCTACTGATTTGTTCATTTTTGTTAAACCTAACGCTTTAAGAGTATCCTTTTGATTCTTCTTTGCACCAATAGGGCTTTTTACAAGCGTAATGATAACTTTATTTTCATTTGCCATTTCTTACGCTCCTCCTATCTATAAATTTCTTCAACAGTTTTATCTCTTAATTCAGCAACTTGCTTTGCAGTTTTTAATGATGCTAAACCATTAACAGTTGCACGAACCATGTTGATTGGAGTTCTAGAACCGATAGATTTAGATAAAATATCTGTATATCCTGCTAATTCAACAACAGCACGAACTGGACCACCTGCAATGATACCAGTACCTTCAGATGCAGGTCTTAAAAATACATTTCCTGATCCATATAATCCACTAATTTCATGAGGAATAGTTCCATGAACAATTGGTACATTAATAATATTTTTCTTTGCTGCTTCAGATGCTTTTCTAATAGCATCAGGTACTTCGTTAGCTTTACCAGTTCCGAATCCAACACGTCCTTTTTTATCACCTACAACAACTAAAGCTGCAAAACGCATTCTACGTCCACCTTTGACTACTTTAGTTATACGGTTAATTGTAACAACACGTTCTATGAATTCTTTTTCAACTCTAGGTCCATTTCTTCTTGGCCCATTTCTTCTTGGTCCGTTTCTTCTTGACCCATTTTCTCTTGGTTTACGTTGTTCCATTCTTTAACCTCCTATTAGAATTTCATTCCAGCTTCTCTAGCAGCTTCAGCTAGTGCTTTCACACGACCATGATAGATATATCCTCCACGATCGAATACCACATTTTCAATATTTTTAGCAATTGCTCTTTTAGCGATTTCCTTACCAACTTGAGTGGCAGCTTCTACATTTCCACCATTTGCGAGTTTCATATCTACTGAAGATGCAGCAACTAAAGTTACACCATTTACATCATCAATAATTTGAGCATGGATATGAGAGCTTGAACGGAATACATTTAAACGAGGACATTCAGGAGTTCCGCTAATTTTTCTACGGACTCTTGCATGACGTTTTTGACGTAAATCGTTTCTTGACATAGTTTTAGCCATGATTAATAGCTCCTTCCTTCATTTATTAACTACTTCTTACCAGCAGTTTTACCTTCTTTTCTAATAATTTTTTCACCAACATATTTAATACCTTTACCTTTATATGGTTCGGGTTTTTTCACTGCTCTAATTCTTGCAGCAATTTCTCCAACTCTTTCTTTAGATATTCCAGAAACTTTGATAGTTGTTTGAGTAGGTGTTTCAATCTTAACTCCTTCTTCTCCTTCAACTTCAACTTGATGAGAATATCCAACGTTTAATACTAACTTATTACCTTGCATTTGTGCACGATAACCGATACCAACAATCTCTAAATTCTTTTCATAACCGTTGTGTACACCTTCGATCATGTTTGCAAGTAATGCTCTTGTAGTACCATGTAATTGTTTTACAACTTTTTGTTCGCTAGTTCTTACTACTTTAATTTCATTTCCATCCATATTGATATTAATCAATGGTGAAAATTTTCTAACTAAAGTTCCTTTACTTCCTGTAACTGTAACAGTATTGTCATCAGCAATTTCAACTTTTACACCTTCAGGTACATTGATAATCTTATTACCGATACGAGACATCAGTTACACCTCCTGTTTTCATTTTCTAATTACCAAATATATGCCAATACTTCTCCGCCGATCTGTTTAGCTCTTGCTTTTTTATCAGTCATTAGACCTTGAGAAGTAGATAATACAACAATTCCTAAACCATTTAATACTTTAGGAATTTCATTCACTTTTGCATATTGACGTAAACCAGGTTTAGATACTCTCTTTAATCCTGTAATTACTCTTTCGTTTCCTTTATATTTTAAAGTGATTACGATGTTTTTAACAACACCTTCACCTTCAACTTTATAATCTTTGATAAATCCTTCGTTTTTCAAAATTTCAGCCAAATCAACTTTTAATTTTGATGCAGGGATAACAACTTCACTATGACGTTGTTGATTTGCATTACGAATTCTTGTTAACATATCTGCGATTGGATCTGTTACCATTCACAATGTCCTCCTTTCATTTGGAAATATTTTTTAATTACCAGCTAGCTTTCTTTACACCAGGAATTTCACCTTTATAAGCCAATTCTCTGAAGCAAATACGGCATAATTTGAATTTTTTAATTACAGCATGTGGACGTCCACAACGTTCGCATCTTGTATATTCGCGAACTTTGTATTTTTGAGGACGTTGTTGTTTTACTTTCAATGATGTTTTAGCCATTAATTTTAAGTCCTCCTTATTTATGGAATGGCATTCCTAATTGCGCTAATAATTCGTGACCTTCTTCATCTGTTTTAGCAGTTGTTACGAATACAATATCCATTCCTCTAATCTTATTTACTTTATCAAAGTTGATTTCAGGGAAAATTAATTGTTCTTTAACACCTAAAGTATAATTTCCTCTTCCATCAAATGAATTTTTAGGCACCCCTCTAAAGTCTCTAACTCGAGGTAAAGAGATATTAATTAATTTATCTAAAAATTCATACATTCTTTCACCACGTAATGTTACTTTACATCCAATTGGCATTCCTTCACGTAACTTAAATCCAGCAATTGATTTTTTTGCTTTAGTAATCACTGGTTTTTGTCCTGCAATTTGAGTTAATTCAGCAACTGCATCATCTAATAATTTAGAATTACTTACAGCATCACCAACACCCATGTTAATAACAATCTTTTCCATAGCTGGAACTTGCATTACAGAACTATAATTAAATTTAGCCATTAAAGCCTTACTTACTTCATTTTCATAACGTTCCTTTAGTCGGTTCATTATTTAACCTCCTTCCGATTACTTTTTCTTCTTCGTTGTTTTATCTAAAGCTTTACCTGTTTTCTTATTGATACGGATTTTTTTACCATCTTCAAAACTATATCCAACTTTAACAGTTTGCTTAGCTTTTGAATCGTAGTATGCAACATTTGAAGCATGAATTGGTGCTTCTCTTGTTATAATTCCACCTTCTGGATCAGCTTGTGAAGGTTTGATATGTTTAGTTACGATATTAACACCTTCTACAATAACTCTATTCTCTTTTCTTAGAATTTGAATAATTTCTCCAGTTTTTCCTTTATCGCTTCCAGAAATAACTTGAACTGTGTCACCTACACGTAATTTCATCTTCTCGTCTCCTCCTATAATACCTCAGGAGCTAATGATACGATTTTCATGAAATCGGCATCTCTTAACTCTCTTGCAACCGGTCCAAAGATACGAGTTCCTCTAGGTGAATTGTCATCTTTAATAAGAACACAAGCATTATCATCAAATTTAATGTAAGATCCGTTTTCACGACCTACACCATATCTAGTTCTTACGATAACTGCTTTTACAACGTCACCTTTTTTAACTGTACCACCTGGAGTCGCTTGTTTAACCGTTACGACGACCACATCACCGATATTACTAAATTTTCTATTTGAACCACCTAGGTTTCTAATTACTAGTACTTCTTTTGCTCCTGTATTGTCAGCAACTTTTAATCTGCTTTCATTATGGATCATTCGAGTGACCTCCTTTCAGATTCTGTCATTAAATAATTTCAGCTTTTTTAACAATTTCTACTAAACGGAAACGTTTAGTTGCTGATAATGGACGAGTTGACATGATCTTTACAACGTCCCCATTTCTCGCAATGTTTTCTTCATCATGAGCCTTAAACTTTTTAGAAGATTTAACACGTTTTCCGTATAACTTATGTTTGACATGAGTTTCTACTAAAACAGTAATTGTTTTATCCATTTTTGTAGAAATAACTGTTCCAGTATAAACTTTACGATTGTTTCTTTCCATATTCTACTCCTTCTAATTATTTGTTTAATTCTCTTTCCCTAATAATTGTTTTAATTCTCGCAATATTTTTTCTAACTGTTCTTATACGAGCAGTATTTTCTAATTGCCCAGTAGCTGCTTGGAATCTTAATCCAAATAATTCTTTCTTGTACTCTTCTACTTTGTTAAGTAATTCTTGAGTTTCTGTATTTCTAATATCTTGAACTGTCACAATTACTCACCTCTTCCAATAATCTTACATTTTACTGGCAATTTATGAGATGCAAGTCTTAATGCTTCTCTAGCAACTTCTTCATCAACACCAGCAACTTCAAACATAACACGACCTGTTTTAACTACTGCAACCCATTCTTCTGGAGCACCTTTACCTGAACCCATACGGACTTCAAGAGGTTTCTTTGTTTTAGCTAAATGAGGGAAAATTCTAATCCAAACTTTTCCACCACGTTTCATATAACGGTTAATTGCAATACGGGCTGCTTCAATTTGTCTTGAAGTAATCCAAGCACCTTCTTGAGCCTGTAAACCAAATTCACCAAATGAAACCTCAGTTCCGCCTTTAGCTTTACCTTCATATTTAATTCTATGAGGTCTTCTATATTTTGTTCTCTTAGGCATCAACATGATTATTTATCCCCTTTCTTCTTTGCAGGAAGAATTTCTCCCTTACAAATCCAAACTTTTACTCCTAATTTTCCATAAGTTGTATTAGCTTCAGCAGTAGCATAATCAATATCAGCTCTTAATGTATGAAGAGGTACATTACCTTCAGAGTAACCTTCAGATCTTGCCATATCAGCACCACCTAAACGTCCTGATACAGAAGTTTTAATTCCTTTAGCTCCAGCTCTCATAGCACTTTGAATAGCTCTTTTTTGAACTGTTCTAAATGATGCACGATTTTCTAATTGTTCAGCAATTTTGTTTGCTACCAATTGAGCAACAACATCTGGATTTTTGATTTCAACAATGTTAATAAATATTTGTTTTCCATTAACTAATTTAGCAACTTCTTTTCTTAAAGCATCAACAGCTTCACCATCTTTACCAATAACAACACCCGGTCTAGATGTATGAACAAAAATGCTTACACGATTTTTTGATCTTTCGATTTCAATGTTTGCGACATAAGCGCCTTTTAACTTTGCATTTAAGAATTCACGAATTTTAATATCCTCGTGTAATAATGAAGCAAAGTCTTTATCATTGGCATACCATCTTGAACTCCAATTACGGTTAATGCCAACACGTAATCCAACTGGACTTACTTTTTGACCCATACTTCGCCCTCCTATCTTTCAGCAACCACACAAGTAATGTGGCTTGTTCTTTTCAAAATTTGAGTACCTCTACCCTTAGCTCTTGCACGAAATCTTTTTAATGTAGGACCTTCATCTACATAGATTTCTTTGATATATAACTTTTCTTCTTCAGCACCTTCATTGTAAACAGCATTTTGTGCGGCAGACTTTACAACTTTCATAACTGCAGGTGTTGCTTTTTTGTTTACAAACTCTAAGATACCAAGTGCTTCTTTTACGTTCTTACCTCTTACTAAGTCAACAACTAATCTAGCTTTTTGAGGCGAAACACGAATCATTTTAGCTTGTGCTCTTGCTTCCATGTTATTTTTCTCCTCTCTTTCTATTTACCTGACTTTTTATCATCAGCACTATGACCATGGTAAGTTCTTGTAGGAGCGAATTCTCCTAATTTATGTCCAACCATATCTTCAGTTACATATACTGGGATATGTTCTCTTCCATTATATACTGCGAAAGTATGTTCAATAAATTGTGGGAAGATTGTAGAACGTCTTGACCATGTTTTAATGACTTCTTTTTTATTAGCAGCATTTAATGCTTCAACTTTTTTCATTAAGTGTTCATCTACAAATGGACCCTTTTTTAAACTTCTTGCCATATTCTATAACTCTCCTTCTTATTTACCTTTACGACGACGTACAATTAATTTATTTGAAGCTTTCTTTGTATTTCTTGTCTTAACACCAAGAGCTTTCTTACCCCATGGAGTCATTGGAGCTTTACGACCGATAGAAGTTCTACCTTCACCACCACCATGTGGATGATCGTTAGGGTTCATTGCAGAACCACGAACTGTAGGTCTAATACCTCTCCATCTATTGCGTCCTGCTTTACCATAATTAACTAATCCGTAGTCTTCGTTTCCAACAACACCAACTGTTGCACGACAAACTCCTAAGAATTTTCTCACTTCACCAGAAGCCAATCTTACAGTAACATATTTTCCTTCTTTACCTAAGATTTGAGCAGACACACCAGCAGATCGAGCGATTTGACCACCTTTTCCTGGATGCATTTCAATATTATGGATAACAGTACCTTCAGGCATGTTTCCCATTGGTAAACAGTTCCCAACAATGATATCAGCATGTTCACCTGATACAATTTTCATTCCAACTTCTAATCCTTTAGGAGCTAAAATATATCTTTTTTCACCATCTACATAATGAATTAATGCGATATTAGCCGATCTATTTGGATCATATTCGATTGTTGCAACTTTACCAACAATGTCATCTTTATTACGTTTAAAATCAATAATACGATATAAGCGCTTATGTCCACCACCATGATGACGAGTAGTGATAACACCTTGATTATTACGTCCACCTTTTTTTGATAAACGAATCGTTAATGATTTCTCTGGCTTATTTGTTGTAATTTCTTCATAAGTCAAAGAAGTCATATTACGACGTCCGTTTGTCGTAGGCTTGTATGCTTTTATAGGCATTTCTATTTTCCTCCTTATTTTTCTTATCTGGAATGGAGATCATTCCAATAGCAGAGAAGACTTACTCTTCATCGAATAAATCGATTTTGTATCCTTCTTTCAATTTTACAATAGCTTTTCTTCTTCTATTTGTTTTACCAACGTATCTACCCATTCTTTTTGTTTTAGCCTTAACATTCATGATGTTAACACTCTCAACTTTTACATCAAACATTTTTTCAACTGCTTGTCTTACTTCGATTTTATTCGCATTTAAATCCACATCAAATGTATATTTATTTTCTGTTTGTTGTAATAATAAAGATTTTTCAGTAAGTACTGGTTTCTTTAAAACATCAGTAATATGTGCCATTATGCCAATACCTCCTCAACTGCTTTAATAGCTCCTTCAGTCATAACTAACTTAGTGCTATCTAAAATGTCATATACGTTAAGTCCTGTTGAATCGATGACTTTAACACCTGGAATATTTCTTGCAGATAAAGCAACATTTTGATTTACTTCATCCATAACAATTAATGTTTTTCTATTTGCTTCTAAGTTTTCTAATACTTTAATCATTGCTTTCGTCTTTGGTGCATCTACTGTTAATGCATCTAAAACAGTCAATTCACTATCAATAACTTTTTGACTTAACGCAGATTTCAAAGCTAAACGTCTTACTTTTCTATTCATTTTTAATTTATAGTTTCTATTTGTGTTAGGACCAAATACAACTCCTCCACCTCTCCATTGAGGAGCACGAATAGAACCTTGTCTTGCTCTACCAGTACCTTTTTGTCTCCAAGGTTTCTTTCCTCCACCTTTAACTTCAGTACGGTTTTTCACTTTATGAGTCCCTTGTCTCCATGAAGCTCTTTGTAGTAAGACCATATCAAAGATTGCTTGATTATTTGGTTCGATACCAAATACTGATTCATTTAATTCAGTATCTTTTACTTTTTGACCTTCTTGATTATATACTGCAACTTTTAACATTAGTTTTCCTCCTTTCGCTTCATTATTCAGCAACTTCAGTAGTTTCTTCTACTACTGGGCTTACTTCTTCGTTTTCATAAATAATTAAATCTTTAGCAGGATTTACTTTTCCATTTGCTTTAATTGCCGATTTTACAACAACCAATCCTTTTTTAGGACCAGGGATTGATCCGCTAATCAATAAAACATTGTTTTCAACATCAACTGCGACAATTTCTAAGTTTTGTACAGTTCTTGTTACACTTCCCATATGTCCTGGCATTTTCTTACCTGGAGCAATTCTGTTAGGAGCGATAGGACCCATTGATCCGACAATTCTGTGAGCACCTGAACCATGTCCCATTGGCCCTCTTTGATGTCCATGTCTTTTTATAACACCTTGATAACCTTTACCTTTGCTAGTTCCAGTCACATCAACCACTTCACCAGCTACAAAGCTATCAACTTTAATTTCTTGACCAACTTCATAACTCATCATTTCGTCAAAACGAAATTCTCTAATGAAGCGCTTAGGAGCTGTTCCAGCTTTTTTAACATGACCTTTATGAGCTTTTGTTGCTAAATTTTCTCTTTTGTCTTCAAAACCAACTTGGATTGCATCATATCCATCATTAGCAACTGTTTTCTTTTGTAATACAACGTTTGGAGTTGCTTCTACAACAGTTACAGGAATAAGCTTTCCTTCAGTAGTGAAAACCTGAGTCATTCCAATCTTACGACCTAAGATTCCTTTCATGAGTTACACCTTAACCTTTCCTATAATTTAATTTCAATATCAACACCACATGGTAATTCTAAACGAGTTAAAACATCAACCGTTTCTGGTGTTGGGTTCACAATGTCAATTAGACGTTTGTGAGTTCTGATTTCAAATTGTTCACGAGAATCTTTATACTTATGAACTGCTCTTAAAATTGTATAAACTTCTTTTTCTGTTGGTAGAGGTACAGGACCTACTACTTGAGCACCTGATTTTTTAGCAGCTGCCACAATTTTTTCAGCAGAAGTATCTAAGATTTTGTGATCAAATGATTTCAATTTGATTCTAATTTTGTTGTTTGCCATGAATTATTCCTCCTTTTATGCCAATTTATTGGCTGCTCCGTGCGAATTCCCTAAAACCCCCCTTCCGCTCATGACAACGGCTATCAGCGTTTCAGCAACCTCGCACTTCTTCACATTTCACAACACGCACATTATACGCTAATCAACCTAATTAATCAAGCATTTTCTTGCCTTTTTTTCAACTTTTTTTCTTCTTAAGTTACATGCAAATTAGGCAGTTCAAAAAGTGATAAATTTATTCAAATTAATGAAAACAGCTATATAAATATCA
>CAYSWW010000035.1:0-14724 GCA_964434915.1 uncultured Coprobacillus sp. | reverse complement strand
CTCAACCATATTATCATTTCTCCTCCCTTTTGTAAAGTCTTTTTTTTATTTTTTTCAATTTTTTTATTTGCATAAATCTTTACTATCCAAAATGATAGTAATTGGTCCATCATTAATCAATGATACTTTCATATCAGCTCCAAAAATACCTGTTTCTAAAGTAATATCATATTCTTTGATTTTTTCATTAAAATATGAATATAAAGGAATTGCTATCTCCGGCTTTGCTGCATCTATAAAACTAGGTCTTCTTCCTTTTCTACAATCTGCATACAATGTAAATTGTGAGATAGATAAAATACTCCCTTTGACATCTGCTAAAGATAAATTCATTTTTCCTTGTTGATCTTCAAAAACACGTAAATGAATCATCTTATTTACCATTTTATCTACAATTGCTTCATTATCATTTTCAAAAAAGCCAACCAAAACCATAAATCCTTTTCCAATTTTCCCATGAACAATGCCATCTATCGTGACAGAACTTTCTTTTACTCTTTGTACAACAATTTTCATAAGTCTCTCCTACCATTCAATTCTTATAAATGTTATAATTATTATAACAAAATTATAAGAAAAGGAAAGATTTTATGGCAACGACTTTAGCATACCGTATGCGTCCATTATCTTTAAAGGATATCTTAGGACAAAAACACCTTATTGGTGAAAAAGCACTTTTTACTCAATTTGTAAAGAAACATCACCCAATGTCAATGATTCTTTATGGTCCGCCTGGCTGTGGTAAAACGACTCTGGCCAGTGCACTGGCAAATGATTTAGATATTCCTTATCGAACTTTTAATGCATCAACTGGTAACAAAAAAGAAATGGATATGATTATTGCAGAAGCAAAATTAAGTGGAGAACTATTTGTTATTATTGATGAAGTTCACCGTTTAAACAAAGATAAACAAGATCATCTTTTACCTCACATTGAAAATGGTCTTTTAATCATCGCTGGATGCACTACCGCTAATCCTTATCATGCTATTAATCCTGCTATTCGTTCAAGATGTCAAATTGTTGAAGTGAAACCATTAAGTGATGCAGATATAATAAAAGGATTACAAAATGCATTAGTTAGTGAAAAAGGACTCAAAAAACAATTTCAAGTTGAAGATGGTGTTCTTGAAATGATAGCCCAATTAAGTAGTGGTGATATTCGTTATGCTTACAACTGCCTAGAAACAGCATCAATTTTATGTGATGATAATCAAATTACTTTAGAACTTATTCAAAACGCTTTACCTCAATCGAATGCCCAATATGATAAGGACAGCGATCAATACTATGATACGTTAAGTGGATTACAAAAATCTATCCGTGGAAGTGATCCCAATGGTGCCATGTATTACTTGGCCAAACTGATTGAAGCCAATGATATCGAATCATTAGAGCGCCGATTAATTACAACAGCTTACGAAGATATCGGTTTAGCTAATCCTAATGCTTGTATGCGTACCGTTATCGCTTTACAAGCCGCAAAAATCATTGGTTTTCCTGAAGGACGTATTCCAATCGCAAGTGCAGTAATTGATTTATGTTTATCCCCCAAGTCAAAGTCTTCAGAACATGCTATAGATGCTGCTTTAGAATCATTATCTAAACATCCTTACAAAGCACTACCCTATTTGCGTTTAACACCCGTTGGCTTATCAGAAGATGAAAAGTACGATTATAATCATCCTGAATTGTGGGAATACATTCAATATCTCCCTGATCCTATCAAAAATGAACAGTTCTATATTCCTTGGATGACAAGTCAATATGAAAAAGCTCTTGCCGAAAATTACCGTCGAATTCTAAAGCATGGACGTACAAGTCATATTAAAGAATTAAATAAAAGAAAGAAATAGGTGATAATGATCATTTACCACCTATTTTTATATCTTGTAATACAGTTTCCACTGTATGATGAAAATTAGACAAATCAACTTCGTACCAATGAACATCAAATTGATTTTTAAACCATGTATACTGTCTTTTCGCATATTGTCGAGAATGTTTCTTGATGTTTTCATAGACTTCTTCCTCAGAAATTTGACCTTCAAAATAGTCAAACCATTCTTTATAACCAATTGCTTTCATGCTCTGATAAGATCTATTCAATCTTGATGCATATAAACGCTCCACTTCTTCTTTGAGCCCTATCTCCCGCATTTGGTCCACTCGTTGATTAATGCGTTCATACAAAACACTTCTTTTCAAAGTCAAGCCAATAAAATCAGCATCATATAAACAGATATGTTGTTGAGCAGCTTCTATATCACTTTTTCTTTGACCAGTTTCCTCAAAAATCTCAATTGCCCTTAATACTCGTTGACGATTATGAGGATGCAAAGTTAACGCACTTTGCTCATCTATAGTCATTAAGTAATGATATAATTCTTCATTAGAATAATCTTTATATTTTTCTCTAAATTCCTCACGTTGATCTTTTGTTTCACTAAATTGATAATCATACAAAGCAGCTTTAATATATAGACCCGTTCCCCCAACAATAATAGGTAATTTTCCTCGTTGTGTAATATCTTCGATTTTTTCCCTAACCATATCTTGAAAATCTTTAACACTGTATTCATCTGTTGGTTCTAAAATATCAATACAATGATGGATAATTCCTTCCATCTCAGCTTCTGTTACCTTAGCCGTCCCTATGTCCATTCCCCTATAAATCTGCATAGAATCGCCACTTATCACTTCACCATTTAACTTTTTAGCCAACTCAACACCCATTTTTGTTTTACCAACACTGGTCGGTCCAATCACAACAATCACTCTAATCATCTTTACCAATCCCAAATAAACTATATAAAATCGAAATACATATAGAAACCAAAATTGTCAATCCAAAACCATGAATATAAAAATCCGGTCGTAATATATCCGTAACCAATGTTAAAATAAATCCATTAATAATCAATTGAAAAATTCCTAAAGTTGCAAAAGTAATAGGTAAAGCAATAATAGTTAATAATGGTTTGATGAATTTATTCAATAACGATAAAACAATCGCAACCAAAATAGCAACCAAAAAGTTTTTAACATAAACACCATCAAACAAATAATCCATTAAATATATTATAAAAGCCCCTAATAAAAATTCAAAGACTAATGTTATAACACCTTTCCTTCTCATTAAACCACCCTTTTAAAAAGTTTCTCTAATTCATATTCACTATAAAATAATATTGTAGGTCTTCCATGGGGACATACATATGGATTTTCACAACGCATTAAACGATCAAAAATCACCTGCATATCACTTACAGATAAATAAGTATTCGCTTTTAAAGAAGCCTTACAACTTAACGTTGCAATCGCATGTTCCTGTAAAGCCACAACATCTAAAGCATTTTTATGTAAAACCTCTTGAACCATCTCATCCACAAAAGCATTTTCATCAATTTTATTCATCCATATTGGTAAACTTCTAAGAATATAACCATGTTGACCAAATGTTTCTAAATGAATTCCTACCTTTTCTAAAAGATTTTTTCTTTCTTCTAAAATCAAAAAATCACTCATTGGATATTCAAAATGTAACGGAACAAGTAATGGCTGCATAGTTAAATCTAATTGTGCATATTTTTCCCTATAATATTCATAATTAATCCGTTCTTGAGCGGCATGCTGATCAACAATATACATTCCTTTTTCATTTTCACCAATTAAATAAGTTCCATGAATCTGTGCTTTTGCATAGATTTTTTCTTTTAAAGGTCGCTGTTGCACTTCAGATTTGAGAAATTTGGTTGTATTTTCTACAGGAGCTGTATACATTACTTGAGGCTCTTTTACTAAAAGTTCTTCATTTTCTTTCGGCTCATTTACCACATTTTGACTATAACTCATAGGTGTAAGATCTTCAAGCTCAAATGACACTTGATCTAATCGTGGCTGAAAATTTTCTCTTTCAGTTTCTTTATTTTTAGGTTGATACTTTAAATCAATTTGTTTTAACGTATCTTCTACCCCTTGACTAATTAATGTTCTTAACTCATATTCTTTAGAAAAACGCACTTCTAATTTAGAGGGATGAACATTCACATCTACTAAATATGGATCAACTTCAATTTGAATAACAGCAATAGGGAAACGATTATCTGCCAAATATGGACGATAAGCTGTATTAATAGCATCAATACTCATCATATTCTTAACAAAACGATGATTAACAAGTGTAATAATATTATTTTTAGTTGCCCGCGATGTATCAATCTTACTAATATATCCACTAATTTCAAATTCATCATTTTGAACATGAATAGGCAACATATTTTTAGCAGTCGCAATACCATACATACTGGCAATAACTTCCAAAAGATTGCCTTTTCCGTTAGTTTGAAAGATAATTTTCTCATTATGATATAAACAAAAAGCAATCAGAGGATAAGCTAATGCAATACGCTCAACATATTGATGAATAGCCGCAAATTCACTATTCACAGATTTTAAATATTTTAATCTGGCAGGCACATTTTGAAAAAGTTTCGTAATTGTAATCTGTGTCCCCTTTGACGCATCACATAGACCTTCTTTTTTATATTTTCCAAATTCATATTCAACATAAACTCCCTCATTTCCCGTAGAAGTACGTAATTCAAAGCGACTAATAGCAGCAATCGAAGGAATAGCTTCTCCTCTAAAACCCAAAGTCATGATATTAAATAAATCGTAATCATCTTTGATCTTGCTTGTAGCATGTCGCGAAAAGCAAAGTCTAGCATCTTCTAAGCTCATTCCTTCACCATTATCAACGACTTTAATTTTCTGTAGTCCGCCATCTTCAACAATAATATCTATTCGTGTTGCATGAGCATCGATACTATTTTCTACTAATTCTTTTACAACACTCGAGGGTCTTTCAACAACTTCTCCAGCAGCAATTTTATTTGATAATATTTCATCTAGTTGTCTAATTTTTCCCACCAAATCACTCCATTCTATAATAATTTCTTAAGTTCTATCAAAGTACTCAAAGCTTCTAATGGCGAAAGTGTCATAGGATCAATTCTTGAAAGCGTTTTTTCCACTTCACTCTCTTTAGGAAGAATGACATTTTGTGTTGTTATTCCACCTTCTACTTTTTCAATCCCATTTTCTTCTAAAGACTGTAAAATAACTTTTGACCTTTCTATGACTTCTTCCGGTAATTTGGCTAGTTGAGCGACATTAATACCATATGAGCGATGACTTCTTCCTGGTTTAATTTTATAAAGAAAAACAATTTCTTCACCCTCTACCGAAGCACTGGCATGAACATTTTGAATTCCGTACTTTTCATCCATCATCGTTAATTCATGATAATGGGTTGAAAATAAAGTTATACATTTTATATGAGTCGCAATATATTCAATCATTGCTTGAGCAATAGCCATTCCATCATAGGTTGCAGTGCCACGCCCGATTTCATCAAAAATAATTAAAGAATTTTCGCTAGCATATCTTAATGCATTATTCGCTTCCAGCATTTCAACCATAAAAGTTGATTGTCCTGAAACCAAATCATCACTTGCACCAATACGTGTAAAAATTTGATCGAAAATAGGCAAATCAGCTTCATCGCATGGAATAAATGAACCAATCTGAGCCATAATAACGCATATTGCCACTTGACGCATATACGTTGATTTTCCACCCATATTAGGACCAGTAATCAATAAAACCGGTTGTTTAGCTGAAATATGCATATCATTTGCTACATAATTCTGTCTTGAAATAACTTGTTCTATCACCCCATGACGTCCATTAACAACATGCAATTCATGACGATTATTAAATCGTGGTCTAACATAACCATTCAGACTTGCTTTTGATGCCAAAGAACGATAAACATCCACTTGAGCAACAACGTTCGCAATATCTTGTATAAGATGCACATCTTTTTTGATATAATCTCTGATTTGAACAAAAATTTCATACTCTAAAGCAATAATTTTATCATTTGCACTTAATATCTTTGCTTCCATTTCCTTTAACTCTGGAGTAACAAATCTTTCAGCATTGGATAAACTTTGTTTTCTTGTATATTCAAATTCATCCTTAACCATTGGCAAATAACTCTTCGTAATCTCAATATAATAACCAAAAACCCGATTATAACCAACTTTTAATCCCTTGATCCCAGTACGCTCTTTTTCTTTAGCTTCAAAATCACTTAACCATTGCTTACCATTTTCTCGTATAAATCGCAATTCATCAAGTTCTTTATTATATCCTTCATTAATTAATCCACCCTCTTTTAAAGGAATAGGCGGATTATCAATAATGGCTTGATCAATCAAATTCGTAATATGACTTAAATCAACCAATTGTTCTGCTAAAGCAGTCGTATATGGATGATCAATTGATAGTAATTGATATTTCAATTCTGGTATCACTTTCAAAGATGTCGCAATCCATTTTAAATCCCTAGCATTGACATTTCCAAAAGCAATTTTACCTGCTAATTTTTCAATATCATAAATATCATTGATCATATCTTTTATAGTTTCTCTTTCAATAAAATGATCAATCAACACCTCAATAATATCCATTCTCTTTTCAATTTTTTCTTGATTGATGAGTGGTCTTTCAATCCATTGTCTTAAAAGTCTTCCACCCATAGCAGACTTCGTATCATCCAGTAACCATTGCAAAGTCCCATATGTATCATGATCAGCACTTTTTACTAGTTCCAAAGATTTCTTAGTATATGAATCCATATAAATATAATCTTCGGTTTTTACTTCTTGAATTGTTTGAATATGTCCTAGCTCTCTTTTTTGCGTTTCAATCATATAATTTAAAAGCAAAGAGCATACTTTGATAGCCTTTAAATCTTTAATATTTTCAAATATTTTTTTATAAGCTTCATTAAACTTATCATTGTGATAAATTGAAACAAAGACGTTATCAAAAGATAAAGATTCATCACTCAAAACAATTTCTTTTAAAGCCAATGAATCAATCATATTCTTCAATAAATGTTCTTTCTTATCAATATTTACAACATAGAATTCCCCAGTTGAAATATCACAGTATGCTAAAGTATATTGAAAATCAAAAACACCCAATGCACCAATATAATTATTTCTTTTTTCATTCAAAGAAGTATCCATAATCGTTCCTGGTGTAATAATTTGGACAACACCACGTTCAACAATACCTTTTTTACCTGGATCTGATAATTGTTCTACAATTGCTACCTTATATCCCAAATCAATCAATTTTTGAATATATCCTGTAGCAGAATGATAGGGAACGCCACACATTGGAACCCTTTCCTTCGCTCCAGCATTTTTACCGGTTAAAGCCAGATTTAAAGTTTTAGATACTAAAATAGCATCATCAAAAAACATTTCATAAAAATCGCCTAACCTAAACATCACAATGGAACATTGATTTTCTTCTTTAATTTTTAAATATTGCATCATCATTGGCGAATATTTTTGTTTCATCTTATCAACTCCTTATAACTTCATCATTATATCATAATTTGACAAACAAAGAAAAGAATTCCTTCAAAAAAAGGAATTCACTTTATGAAGTGAGGATTAATTTCGATATCATCAAATTCATCCCAAACTTCCTCTTCAGTTTTCACCTCAACTTTAATACATGTTTCACCACTAATCTCAATTTGCATTTCCTTTTCAATTTCAATAGTCACAATTTGATGATCATGAGAAGCAGATAAGCACTTCGGTTTCTCCAAACAACGTCCTTTGACTTGATCACTTGCCTCAAATTCACGATTTTCTTTCTTGGTTACTTGCATGTCATCAATATAAGTCACCTGATGCTTCTCAACAACTGATTCTAATTCATCATGAAAGCTATACCAAATATGCACATCAAAGGTTCCAATAACTTTGGGAATTCTATTTTTGATGGCTGCTTCAAAATGATGGTTCGTAATCCAACAACCTAAAATATCATTTGGACACTCACTAAGAGTAAACGTATAAGTATTCCTAGACAGTTTTTTCCCTTTAGCGACTATAGCTTTTGTATATATTTCTCTGATGTTATTGCTCATAAATCCACCTCTATATACTATATGAGAAATGACTTAATTTAACACTTTTTTTCACAAAAAAAAGACGTTAAACGTCTTTTTCTTATTGATTATGTGAAGGTGTAGAATCCTTTAAAATAACATCATGAGCGCCACCTTCAACAATACTCGTTGATGAAACAAGTGTTATTTTTGCTTTTTGTTGTAGTTCTGGAATAGTCAAAGCTCCACAATTACACATTGTATGTTTGATCTTTGATAACGATAATGCTACATTATCTTTTAAAGGACCTGCATAAGGAACATAAGAGTCAACCCCTTCTTCAAATGAAAGTTTACTTTCTCCTCCTAAATCATATCGTTGCCAATTTCTTGCACGGGCACTTCCTTCGCCCCAATATTCTTTCATATATTGACCATTAATATTCACTTTGTTTGTAGGTGATTCATCAAAACGAGAGAAATATCTTCCCAACATTATAAAATCACTTCCCATGGCGAGAGCTAAAGTCATATGATAATCATGGACAATACCACCATCACTACAAATTGGTACATAAATGCCAGTTTCTTTAAAATATTCATCACGTGCCTTAGCAACTTCAATGATAGCAGTTGCTTGACCACGACCAATTCCTTTTTGTTCACGGGTAATACAAATAGATCCGCCACCAATACCAATCTTAATAAAATCTGCTCCGGCATCGGCTAAGAATCGGAAACCATCGGCATCAACAACATTACCGGCTCCAACCTTTACTGAATCTCCATAATGATCTCTAATCCATTGAATCGTTATCTTCTGCCATTCACTAAATCCTTCACTAGAATCGATACATAAAACATCAACTCCAGCTTCGATTAATGCCGGAACACGTTGAGCATAATCTCTAGTATTGATACCAGCTCCAACAACATATCTCTTTGAAGCATCTAACAATTCATTAGGATTTGATTTTTTAGATTCATAATCTTTTCTAAAAACAAATGCTTCTAATCTTTGATGATCATCAATAATTGGTAATGAATTCAATTTATTATCCCAAATAATATCATTAGCTTCTTTTAAAGAAATTCCACTTTTTGCCGTCACCAATTGATCAAAAGGAGTCATAAACTCAATGACTTTTGTATCTAAAGCCATACGTGATATACGATAATCACGACTTGTCACAATTCCAACAAGTTTGCCATTTGCTGTTCCATCGTCTGTAACTGCCATCGTTGAATGACCTGTTTTTTCTTTTAATGCAATAACATCTTCTAATGTTTGATCAGGTGAAACATTAGAATCACTAGGCACAAAACCAGCCTTATATGTTTTTACTTTTTTGACCATCTCAGCTTGTGCATCAATTGACTGAGACCCATAAATAAAGGAAATCCCTCCCTCTTTTGCTAAAGCAATTGCCATCGTATCATTAGAAACAGATTGCATAATTGCTGAAACAAGTGGAATGTTTAATGATAAAGCAGGTTCCTCGCCTTTTTTAAATTTAACTAAAGGTGTTTTTAAAATCACGTTTTTTGGTTGACACTCCGTACTAGAATACCCAGGAACTAATAAATATTCATTAAAAGTATGTGATGGTTCACTAAAAAAATATGCCATGTTTTCTTCTCCTTTTCTCTCTTATAAAATATTTTATTAATGCATTATAAAGATATTTATAAATTTAGTCAATCTTTTTCTTTAATTGTCGATTAATATCATTTTGAATTTGATAAAATAAGTCATTGAGTTCTTTTTTATAAGCTAAATAATTATAAACAATGGGATGTTCATCAAATCTTTTTTTCTTATCTTGATATTCTTCTATTAGTTTTTCGCAATCTAAACCTTGATGCTTGGTTTTGACAATTTGTTTTTGCATCTTTTTTAATTCAGCTTCCAATTGTGAAATTTCTGGATTCTGATGCACCAAAGCTTCATATTTTTGATATTCCAAAACAAGTGGTTGTTTTAAAATCCATTGATTTAATGCCCTTGCTTTTTCTTCTATCTGTTTATTCAATTTCTTCACCTTTTAATGACCATGTTTTTGCTTCAGTTACTTTTATCTTGACAATTTGACCAATGTGTTCTTTATTTCCTTTAAAATTAATTAACTTTTGATGTCGAGTATAACCAGTCAACATATCATCATCTCTTTTAGAAGTTCCTTCAACCAAAACTTCTACAATTTGATTAAGATATTTTTGATTTTGTTTTAAAGACTTTTCATTAACCATCTCATTTAAACGATATAAACGCTGTTCTTTTGTATGCATATCAACATCATCCACCATTTTAGCCGCAGGTGTTCCTGCCCGTGGTGAATAAATAAAGGTATAAGCCAAATCATATTCACAATAATCATATAAAGATAGTGTATCTTCATATTGTTCATCGGTTTCTTGAGGGAATCCAACAATAATATCTGTAGTAATAGTACAGTTAGGAATTCTCGTTTTAATTTTATCAAATAATTCCAAATACTGTTCTCGCGTATAACGTCTTCCCATACGCTTTAATACTTCACTATTACCAGACTGAACTGGTAAATGGATAGCAGGCATAATATTGTCATATTGGGCAATAGTTTCAATCATATCATCAGTGAAATCCCAAGGATGACTTGTTGTAAAACGAATACGAGAAATTCCCGTTTGAGCAACATCTTTTAGTAAAGAAGCAAAATTATAATCACTGTAAGCATCTTTGCCATACGAATTCACATTTTGCCCAAGAAGAGTCACTTCCTGATATCCTTTTTCTTTTAGTTCCATGACTTCAGCAATAATATCTTCTTTCAAACGTGATCTTTCTTTTCCCCTAGTATAAGGCACAATACAATATGTACAAAACTTATTGCATCCATACATGATATTTACCCATGCTTTATAAGAATGAGCACGATGACTTGGAAGATTTTCAATGACATCTCCTTCTTTAGACCAAACTTCTAAAACCATTTCTTTATCTAACATCGCTTGTTTTAAAAGAATTGGTAATCGATGAATATTATGTATCCCAAAAATCAAATCAACTTGCGGATGTTTTGCTAATATTTTATTAACAACCACTTCTTCCTGCGCCATACATCCACAAATACCAAAAATAATATTTGGATTAGTTCGTTTGACGTTTTTTAAGTAACCAATTTTTCCAAAAACTTTTTCTTCTGCATTTTCACGAATAGCACATGTATTCAATAAAACAACTTGAGCATCTCTGATATTTTCACACGCTTCATAACCCATGCTCTCTAAAATTCCCGCTAAAACTTCACTATCACGTTCATTAGCTTGACAACCATATGTTTGAATAAAATATTTTTGACCTCTACCGATTCCCACCATATCTGCTGGAATTTCATAAGCATCATCAATATGATGAATCAAATCTTTACCACGATGCTTAGCTTCTTTTAAAGACGGTCCTTTAAAATATTCACTATAATCTTTCATTTTCTCACCACTTTCTGATTTATTATATCAAATATTATAAAATAGAAAAGAAAAAAATAAGGACAATGTCCTTATTTTACCCAAAAAATCCATCAGGCTGAATAGAGAAATATAAATAAGATCCCTCTTTTGTTTTCTTAAATAAACTTTTACAGTAATTTGCAGCTTCATCTGGAGTTAATTCAGTTTCGCATTCAACTTCAGCTTTGATTCCTGTCTTTTTAATGAATTTACATTTTACTTTATCATCTTCATATCCATCAAAAAAGTCAATCAATTTTTGTGTTTGAGCTGTTTGCATTAACAATTTACATTTAGCCATGTATATATCCTCCTTAATTGTTCCTCTCTATCATTATACTCAATTTTTTTAAAATGAAAAGTCTTTTTAACGCATTTCTACATTTAATCTTAAAGATGTAATGACCTGATCATCAATCGTTAAATCATAAAATGATGGAATACAATAAATTTCATATCCACCTGGAGCCATATACCCTCTTGCGATTGCGATTGCGATTGCTTTCATGGCCTGATTTAACGCAGCAGCCCCAATGACTTGCATTTGAACACTATGATGCTCACGCAAAAGACTTGTTAAAGCACCAGCAACTTTACTGGGCTTAGACGATGAAGATACTCTAATCATTTCCATAAAATTTCCTCCTCGTCATACTATATGAATAAAATAAAAATCTAGACCTTAAAAGGATGATTTGGATCAATACAAATTCTTTCAATATAGTTGCATTGGAATTGTTTATTAAACTGAAGAAGTGTCGCTAAAAATTGGCCTTCACTCTCCGCTATTTGAAATGGTGTCATTAAGCCGGATCTCATTCTTTTAATAATGCTCTCTTTATCACAGCCAATCACACTCGTATAAGGTCCAGTCATTCCAACATCAGTCTGAAAAGCGGTTCCATGTTCTAGAATTCTCTCATCAGCAGTTGGAATATGCGTATGTGTTCCTAACACAGCTGAAACTTTTCCATCTAAATAATATCCTAAAGCAACTTTTTCACTTGTTGCCTCAGCATGAAAGTCAACGATATGGATATCGCTCGCATCTTGTTCCAAAATCTCATCAATTACTTCAAAAGGATTTTGAGATTTCCCATCCATAAAGGTAATACCTAATAAATTGGTTACACGTATTTTAACCCCTTTTATCAAAACCTCACGTGATCCTACACCTGGTAAAGCCTTTGGCCGATTATACGGCACTACTAAACGATCGGCTTCATCTATATAATCAAACAATTCCTTTTTAGCAAAGGTATGATTTCCCATGGTCATCATCGAAATGCCTTGAAAAAGAAATTCATCATAATGTTTTTTGATTAATCCCTTTCCATGTGTCGCATTTTCCACATTCGCAATTACCATATCCACATGATATTTGGCTTTAATTTGAGGTAAATATGTTTTTACCATTTCACGACCTATCGAAGAAAAAACATCACCAATAAATAGAATATTCATTCTCATTTCCTCACTTTCTCAATGTTATCTATAAAAAAAGATAGGTTTCCCTACCTTTATTTTGCAATTTCATTTGCTCGTATTTCCCGAATAACAGTCACTTTAATGTGACCTGGATAAGTTAATTCACTTTCAATCTTATCTCGAATATCTCTTGCCAATTTATGGCTTGCTAAATCATCAACCTTATCTGGTTTAACAATGACACGTACTTCACGACCTGCCTGTATTGCAAATACCTTTTCAACTCCGTCAAAATTTTTAGAAATTTCTTCTAATTTCTCTAATCTTTGTATATAATTTTCAATTGTTTCACTACGACTACCTGGTCTAGCAGCTGATAACGTATCAGCAGCAGCAACTAAAATAGATATCACATTAGTTGGGGCTACATCGCCATGATGTGATTCAATAGCATTAATTACAGTAGCATTTTCACCATGTTTTTTAGCAAATTTAGCTCCTAATTCAACATGGCTTCCTTCCATTTCATGATCGACTGCTTTACCAATATCATGTAATAAACCTGCACGTCGTGCTAGCTGTTGATTCAACCCTAATTCTGCAGCCATCATCCCTGCAAAATGAGCAACTTCCAATGAATGCTGTAAAGCATTTTGCCCATAACTTGTACGATATTTTAATTTTCCTAACATCATAATAATTTCTTTATTAACCCGTGATAACCCTAATTCAAAAATTGCATCTTCACCAGTCTTTTGAATAACATCATTCAATTCTTTTTTTGTCTTCTGCACAACTTCTTCAATACGTCCTGGTTGAATTCTACCATCACGAATTAAAGTTTCCAAAGAAAGTCGAGCAATCTCACGTCTTACTGGATCAAAACAAGATATCGTAATTGCTTCAGGTGTATCATCAATAATCAATTCAACACCGGTTGCATTTTCAATTGCTTTGATGTTTCTTCCTTCTCTTCCAATGATCCGTCCTTTCATTTCTTCGCTTGGTAAAGCAACAACATTGACAGTTCTTTCAATTGTTTCTTCTTGCGAATAACGATTAATTGCTGATGCAATAATATCTTTTGCATATAAAGAGGCTTTTGATTTAGCCGCATCTTCCTGTTCTTTAATATACGCAGTCATTTCTGTTGCCGTCTTTTGTTCTACCAATTTAAATAATTCTTGTTTTGCTTCATTGGCGGTCATCGCTGCAATTTTTTCCAATTCTACAATTTTTGCATCAATTTGTTCCTTTAATTGTGCCTCCAATTTACCTAGTTCTTCTCTTTTCTTTTCTAATTGCTTAGTCTTATTATCCAAAACATCTTCTTTACCTTGTAAGGCAATATCTCTACGATCAATGTTTTGTTCTCTTTGCAATAGTTTATTCTCAAATTTAGTAACTTCTAAGCGTTGTTCTTTGATTTCTTTTTCTGCATCAAGCTTGTACTCATAAGCCTGTGTTTTCGCATCAAGAATAGCTTCTTTTACTATATTATCAGCTTTGGCAGTTGCTTCTTCAACAATTTTTGCTGCATCGACATTAGCTTTTGAAATCTTGATTTTTGTCAATGCATAATACAATGCAAATCCTAACGCAATAGCCAGAACATAGGTCAAAATAAGAGGTGCAGTAATTTCGGGCATCGCCACTAATACTAACATAATCGTCCTCCTGTTTCCTATGATATATTTTCTTGTTGTGTATCGCACACAGACTTATTATATATTATTTTTGTGAAATTGACAACAAATATCACTTGAGTTTTAGGATAAACGCATGAAATTATATATTGACTTTTACAATAAATATAGCTTTAT
>CAYSWW010000034.1:0-15584 GCA_964434915.1 uncultured Coprobacillus sp. | reverse complement strand
ATGCTCTTTTTTGGTAAAATCCATATTTCCATTTCTATTTTTTTATTCAGATTAAACATACCTCTTTCATAGTTGTTTTTATAAAAAATCATAACTAGCTTGTCCAATTTTTTCTCTATCTAGTTTACCATCCACAAAATATTCTTCAGCATCTTCTATGCAGCGTAATTCGCCTATAATATCATTATATTGAATATCTAAATTTGCTTTAAATTTATATATGAAATAGTTTAGTTGACATCTTACTTTAATAAGCACAATCTGTTTTTTCGCATAATCTATTTCATTATTTTGAAGTATTTCCTTGTAATGATTCCATACTTCCCAGCCATCTAAAACAGTTCTATCATCTAATTTAATTTTCCTGCATAACACTACATCTACTGACCAGTAATCATCATCAATTAATTTCATTTTTTCAGATATTTGCTGATAATCCAATTTAAATACAAGTTCATCAAAAAAATATTCAAGTCCTTTTTCATCTGTTCTTTGATTTCTATTATGTTTTAAAATTTCCATCACACGGTGATAATATATAGAAAAATCTTTATTCAATAAAACAGTTTCCATATCCTCGTTTTTTAAAGTCAGTGAGTCATTTGCTCTTATATCTCCACGATAGATGACTTTATATTGATCATAATCAAAGAAATAAACATCTCCAGAATTTAAACAAGAACGATTTATTCTTCCCAAGAATTGTTCCTCGCTATCTAATAAAGATATATCTTTATAACCAATATCCATATCAATATCTACTCCTGCCTCAATAACTTGAGTTGCAATAAGAATAAGACTTGATACTTGTTTCTTTTTAATTGGAGATAATATTTTTTCACGTTCAATGATTGAATCATCACCTGTTAAGCATTTAACATCAACATAGATATCATCCGATTTTTTTAACATTTTATAAAATTGATATGCACTCTCTTTAGTAATAAACTCAACTAATATTTTTTTATTTGCATCTTGAGTCTTTACAATATGTTCCTTAAGTTTTTCTAAAGTCATTTTTTCTTCTAACAAATCATAATGTAGTTTAACTCTATCTTTAAATAGATGATGTTCATAATACAATTGAAAATGAGGTAACAAGTGTTTGACAACATGACTTTGACCAGATAATTCTTCTAAATGAGGCAATGTTGCTGACATGATAATGATTTTTAGATTCATTAACTCAGCACATGCTTCTAACATAATCATAATTTCTGTCCAAATTTGATTTTTATAATTTTGTATTTCGTCTAAAACTATAACTGACTCAGATAATTGATGAAAACCTATAACATCTTCTTTTCTTGATCCAAATAACAAATTAAATAAACTGACATGCGTTGATAAAACAAATGGATAATTAAGAAATTGTCTATCTAATAATAATTTTTGATAATACTCTTTTGAATCTTCTTCATGATTTGATGCAGGAAGTGGCGTCAAAGAATTAACGACAACAATTTGATCTTGATATTTTTGTTGGGGAAATAATTCAATTAAACTATTTCTATTTTGTTCAACAAGTGTATTAAATGGATAAATATAAAATATTTTTTTTCTTTCTTGAATCAAATGGAAGCTCAAATTAAGCGCTACATTACTTTTACCACTTCCAGTAGGAGCTTGTAAAAAATAAATTTGTTTATCTAAATTCTCAAGCAAACTTTTTTCAGCGTCTAAAAATAATTCATTTCTCAAATCATTCATTTCTGTTATTTTATTAAAATTTTTCCGATTCCCTTGATACTTATTTTTTTCATAGTTTCTAATACTCTTCATCAATGGTGTTTGATTATATGCTTGTTGAAATGCCTGTATAGTAAGCGGACTCCCTATAATATCAAATTCTTTTTGATTCATAAATTCGCTTGTCGCATAATAATCACTTGCCACTAAAAGTGAATAAGCAAGACGATAATAGAAATATTTATAACTATGTTCTTCTCTCGTATATTTTCTATCTTTTCTATTTAGATTTCGAATAAGAAGAGTCAATTTTCTGTCATCTAAACAGCGTAATCCCTTATATCCTTTTATTGGATTCATATGTAAATTTTGAATGAGTATTTTCGTTTGCGTTTCTTTAAGATCGTGAATAAATTGTGATAAGTTATTCATATCACTATGATGACGTGCAATAATGTAAGCATGTTCTATCACAAATCTTTGTAATAAAATCTTATCACTAAGACTAAAATCATATTTATCTAATTGATACAAAAAATAGTCAATATAAATAATAGCTGATAGGAAAGAATGGTCTTGCTTTTTAAGACCATCATAACTACTTCCCATCTTATTTGCCATCTTAACTTCTTGAAACTTAGGATTAATTTTTCCAAAATCATGAAATGAAACAAGCTGAATCAATAAGTTTTGAAGAAATGCAAAACTTGCTTTATTTTGAAAATGCATTTTTTGATGAAACCTTTTAATAATAAATTCAACATTTTTATCACTATACAATTTTTGAAAATATTTCTCAGATCGTTCAATATGTTCTTTTAATGTTTCTTTACAATCGTTACGAGTATGTGCATAAAAAACAATATCTTCATCAAGGATATCTTGATAATTAATAAAAGACAACATTTTTATCTCCATCTGTATATATCGGAACTTGGTTTTCAATAACTAATGCATCTGTTAAAACCATTTTTTCTAGCTGATAAAGATTTGTACTTTCTTTTAAGGAAATAGGTAAATATTCTTCATATTTGAATAAAGATGTATACCAATCAAATTGGATAGTTGAAGCTTTGGATAAACTGTGAATATATATTTCTTCAGATTTTTGTTCTTCAAGAAAAACAATTTGTGCATTTTCAATAGTTGCAAGATGATCATTTTTACCTAGATAAGGTGTATAAATACATTGTTTATTTAAAATCATTTGAGCTAATTTCTGGCTTTCTTCATTATTGATAAGTACATAAATTGTCCATGCTGGATTTTCAAGCCATTGTTCTTTTACAATGAGATTGCCTCCTAATTCAGTAGAAGCATAACCAACTGAATTATTAAAATAATGCATCTTTCGATTAAAATATCCTTTCTCTTGATGAGGAATAACAGAAACTTCTAAATCTTTGAGTTTTTCATAATATTCGGGATATGTATCAATATGAATTTCATAACCTTGATGACCTTGGTAGCCTAATATAGCACCAAAAATACCCAATAACACAGGTTTATGTATATTACCAAATGTAAAATAATAATAAGTATTGACTTCAGGATTTTTAAAGAAAGCAGTTTTTCCTTTAAGAACAAACTTTAATGCCTTCATACGTTAAACCTCTTTTCTTGTAACAATATTAAAATATTGAACTCCTTCTAAATCACAGTCAATAAGTGTTGTCACTGGATTATAATAAACTTCAATGGTTTGTATTTGTGACTTTATTCCTTTAATAATTTCTTTTAATTGTATAACTATAGTATTTTGATTTTCTCCTTTTTTAAACTCTATATATTCTGTTAAATTAGGTAAATATAAATGAGAATCAGTCTCTATAAATAATCCAAATTCATTATCGCATCCTTCTTTTGAATTTGTTGCAAAGGCTGTAGCTGAAACAAGCGATGTTTCTTTGAATTTTTGATAATCTTCATCTGTATAACCTTCAGTAACATCTAATTCTATAAATTGATTATATGCATCAGGATTCACAACAAATGGGTAAAAGTAGTGTGCTTCATCACTCACAATTTTTGTTCCTAACGTTGAATTTTTTGCTTCTCCATTTTCATCAGTTGTTTTTGTAGCATCACGGAATGGTGATAAAATTTGTTGTTCTTGTGGATCAGTATCATCATATTTATTAAATCCTTGTCCAAATTGTACAGCACCTGTAATTGATATATTCATTCCAGATTCAGCAAAAGTAGCTCCAAAGTTTTTTACATCAATAGCTATAAACAGATTTTTTAAAACTTCTAAAGTATCTTTACATTTTTTTAAATCTTCTACATCAAATAAATATTCGTATCTTTCTTTTAAACTTCTAGGGATTAAAGAAGTAACACCTTTTTTATCAGTTGAAAATTTCATAGATTTTATATAAAGCACTTTTTCGCCTTGGTTTTCCCACATTTTCTTCATCGGATATTTAAATGCTTTATCACTCCCATATGTTTCTCCGCTTGATGTTGTCTTTGGATAACCTGTAAAATCAGCATTCCAATTTGCCATGATTGAACTTACCCCTAAAACTCCATATACTCTTTTATTCATCTTGATTGTCCTCCTTTTTATTTTCAAAAATTAATGATGGTGCAGTAAATCCTGCCATAATATATTCAGTATCTAGTTCTTTTGGTTGATAAGTCATAATATGAGTAAGAAGTTGTGATATTCTCCTATTATTAAATTGTATTAAATAATTATATTTCTTATATGCAACTTCTATTTTCTTTTTCATTATCTCTACGTTTTTAGCATTTAGATATGTATTGATAAACGCATGAGACTTATTACTTGATTTATTTAATGATGTAAAATAATAAACAACTTGTCCAATAGCGTAGGCAAACTCTTGATCATTTTCAAAATCCCATTCTTCATCAAATGATAAATTGATATGTTTTCTTAAATTATTTCTCACATCGACCATTTTTTCTCCTATTCCCCTTTCGTTAAAATATGTCAATAAAGACCATCTTAAATTCAATTGATTTTGTGCTTTATAGATATCACTATCTTTTAATGTATTCTTAATTAAATCTAATGAAAACTTATTTATAGTCGATTGAAGTTTATGAGTTTTTCCTTCATAAAACCATGCTGCCAAAACATCTCTACTTTCCAATAAACATCTTTTTAATACTGGATTATTGATTTGAATATCTTCAATTCTACTATAAAAATTAAATTTTAATTTTCTTTCAAAGAAAATATTATCTATTAAATAAAGAATTTGCCATAAATCATCTATAAAAACATTATAATTAAGATTAGATTTATCTATTTGCTTTTCTAAAATTCCTATATAGTTTTTTAAAATAAAAGGTTTTTTCAACCGCTTTGAATAAGTGCTTACATTATTTGCGTGAATTATTGCTGCTTCATTTTTCTCTTTTCGACATCTGATATAATAACCGCTCATCAATCCATCAGGTTCTTGTGAATCGGTATATGCTTTTATATCTTCATTGCCTTCATCAGTATCTACATAAAAATTATATTGTCTTTGTGAAACTTTACCCCATAAATAATCAAAAAACTGAGACTGTAACAAAGCTCTTTGTTGATTTAATAAATAAGGTAATCTTGTTTTCCTTGTTTTGCTCTCTAAAAAAGTTTTTTTTGAATTCATTCCCATATTATTATTAGGCAATCCTAAAATAACTCCATGATCATCAAAATTATAATCATTACTATTATATAAATTAGGAAGTAGATAGCGTTCACTTTCCTTTTTATAATATGCTAATGTTTTCTCTACACTTTCAAAAACAAAAAAGATCTTTATATAATTCTTTTTATCTAAGTTAATACCTTCAAATATTTGATGATTCATTGCATATTTTTCTATTTTTTCAAGCAATTCACTATCAACTTGACCTAATTGTTTTTCTGTACTTTGATATAATTGTTTTGCATTTGCTTTCTTTGCATATTTAGAAATAGGGTTTTTAAGAATCTGATAATAATTTTTCATAATATCTTGAGTTAATTTTTGGGAAACTATACTCTCTTTTTTAACTGCCATTGATAGATAATTATTTGTATGTATGACTTTCTTAGGATCAATAGGTTTATTCATTTCCAACAGTTTACTATAATAATCAAGTTGCTTGATAAAAAAATAATCTTCATCATCTTGCCCAACTAGTTCCTTAGTCTTTTTATCATAAAAGATATCCAATGTTTTTTTAATTCTCCATTCATCATGATCTCTCATCTCAATCAATCGATATGTCCCATCTTTTAAACTATATGCATCAATAACAAATCTATCATTCCTTGTTAGCATTTTTCCAAAGACTTCTAATGCTTCTTGTAACATATACTCACCCCGTCTATATATATTTAAAATTAACAAATCCAAATCCTCTACTATTATTTTCTAACAGTCCTACTCCAATAGCTAAATAAGCTAGATCCTGTGCTTGTTGATTTTGTGCGATTTGTAAAGTGATTTTATCACCAAGTAAATTTATATTCTTATATGATATTTTCACAGGTACTTTGTTTTTAAATTCAAGTAAATCATATAAAGCAAAATCTTCATTTATATCATTACCTGTAAAATATTTATATTTTTTTATAAGATTATCTTTTAATCTTTTTTCAAATTGAACTAATAGCATCTGATTACGCCAATAACCTGATTCAGGATTTTTAAGAATAACAGGTGTAATACTATATAAAGATTGAATGACTTTTTGAGATATAAGTTTAATTTCACATCCAATACTCTTTAATTCATTTGTTTCATGAAAGGCTAATTGACTTAAAAAATATTTTGCTAAAGTATCATCAATTGTTCGTATTCGCATTGTATAAATTTTTCTTTCTTTATAGATTCCATCTTGTTCAATAGGATATAATAAATCATGCACATAACCTTTATATTCTTTGCTGTGATGATATTCACTAAATTTTTGTTCCAGTGATAATGCACTATCAATAAAATAATTCATTTTATCTATAATATATGCATATTGCAAATCACTCTTTGCTTTCAACTTAATTTTTAATTCATATATTATCATTTGTCTCTCCTTTATTATTTATATTTTCAAAAAAATTTTGTTCTATTTATATTTTACATTTTTTTCAAAGAAATTCAATTACTTTTACCCAAATCACCATAAATCGCCCCTAAACGTGTAAAATATGTTAAATAGTCATAATTAAAACACGTAATTCTTTTATTTAAAAAATAATCTATGCTTTTTAAATAAAATTCATTGATTTACTCCAGAAAGCAACATATAACGTTAATATAAGGTAAATATGTTTAAAACTTATGATATGATGATCTAAAATTATCTAATTATCTAGCACCAGCAAATAAATTAAGATGATTAATTGAAAATGGTGAAATAATTAAACTAACAAAAGATTATATGAAACAAATCAGAATACTTCAGGATATTTAGTTGCAAATGCTATATATGAACCTTCTTATTTATCCTTTGATTACGCTTTAGCATATCACAACTTGATACCCGAAATAGTTTATACTTATACTCTGCAACATTCAAAAAGAAGAAAACAATATGTTAATACTTTAGGAACATTTACCTATCAAGATATATCTCCTTTAGCATATCCTTGGGAAATTTTATTAATACATGAAAATGATTATTCAATTACCTCTGCTGAAAAAGCATTGTGTGATAAATTATATACATTAAATTCAGTACATAGCAAAAAAAGAGTTAATTCACTTATTATTTGAGGATTTAAGAATAGATCAAGATGAATTTTTAAGATTAGATAATAAAATTATCAGTCTATTAAGTGATTTATATCATTGTACAAATTTAAAACTTTTAAAGAAAGTTAAAGGTGATATTGATGAAAACAATTATTCAACAAATGGTTGATAAATATAATCCTCAAAATAATCAAAAACGAAAAAGTACAATAAAAGAAGTTATGCAAGAAATTGTATTATATAGTTTAAGAAAAACTAATTTTTTTAATGAAGTTGCTTTTTATGATGGTACAGTATTAAGAATCTTTTATGATCTAGACCGTTTTTCAGAATATTTAGACTTTGCCCTTCTTAGTAAAAATCCTCATTTTAACTTATCAAAATATTTTCCTTTACTTGAAATAAATCCTACTAGGCTAACAACCTATGAAACTAAATTTAGATTACAATCTATTTCTTATAGTGTTAAATTATATGATGAAGTCTCTTTATTTGCTGGAAATTACACGCTGTTATTTGTTGAGGTTGAAAAAATCATATTAAAGGCAGGGGTTCATATAACTATGTTTTTTATTTAGCAAGAAAATCAAGTTTCATTTGCCATATCTTAGAGAAAAAAATGATATATCAAAAGAAGACAACTGTACCCTAAATGATATCAAACACATGCTCATTGAACGATTTAATGAAATGAATTTTCAACAAGCTAAAGAGGATGCTACCCATTTATAAAAGGTATTAATATTTTAAATATTTGAAGCAAAGAATCTTTTATCTGCATCACAAATGAATTACAAAACAGATAACTTTAAAAATAAAACGATTCTCATGTAAACTACATAATTTACTCTTGAGAATCGTTTTTGTTTAATAATACAAACAATACTATTTTTTCCAATAATTCTTAATATTTTCTGCTACTAATTCTTCCCCAATAACAATAATAATTTCTTGTCCAATTTGAATTGGTTTCATTATAATACCATTATGCGTAGCATTTAATTCTATCCATTCATTTTCAGATAACTGCATAAAACCTTTAATACGAAAAATCTTTCCACAACTTGTATCATTCATCAATTGTTTAATTGTATCATAAAGTTTTTCTTTTGTCATTTTAACATTCATAAAATAAAGAGAGGTAAAAACTTGATCTTGTTGAAATGCTAATTTCGTATAATTCTCCACTTCATAACCACATGAAAGAATCTGATTAAAATCTTCTTTTGAAGCATTTTCTACTCGACTTAATAAAACACATCCTGCATTCGCTATTTGAGAAGCAAGAAGAAAATCTGATTCTTTTGATAAATCATTATCTAACTTAGCATCTACAATAGCAATAACATTACCAATTTCATACCAGTTACTAAGAGGTTCTTCATAAAGCACATCAAAGAATTCATCAACATCAAAGATACCAGAAGGTTCAATTAATATACGATCATAGCCTAACATTCCCATTGCAATCAATTTTGTTTTAAATCGTCGTCTATGCGTTTCTTGATCACAACCTCCAGATATCATTTCTAAATCACATTGCTCACCTAATTCATTCTGAGCAACAACATATCTACATTAACAGCTCCAAAATCATTCTCAATAATGCCAATCTTACAACCATTCTCTATTAAATAATGAGCGTACTTCTTTATGAAAGTTGTCTTTCCTGAACCTAAAAATCCTGTAATTAAATCTATTTTTATCATAATACCCTGCCATTTCTTTATAAAACCAGTTTAAAACATCTGAATAATAAAAACAAGAATAATGCTTAATAATAAAATATCAAACTTAATCTCAGATAACAAAAATACTTGATGAATTCATCTAACCTAATTGAAGAGTGTTTATCCATTGTTTGACTTCATCATTTAAAAAAGCTACATCATTTCTTGAAATAATAAATGCATCACTCATCGGCTATAAAAAAGCTATGATATCAATTGTTCTAGTAGCTCCATTACCACCATAAATTAAGAAAGAAATGATTATTTAAATCATATTGTTCCAAAAAAAGTATATAATGGCATTGATAAATCAGCATCTCAAATAGAATAATCAATAAATATCGTATCATATTCATCAAAATTTTCAATTACAGTATTCAATTGTGATCTTTCACTATTTGTCTATTCTTCATATACAAATTCTAGTAAAGCTCCATGAGTTTCTCGATATGTTTGAGTCGTTTCAATTCTCATTAAATCTCCCAAAATTTATCCAGAATTTAATTATGTCAATGAAATGTGTGATTTATCTTAATATAGGTATTCGGATTCTAATAAACTCAAAGATATATCTGTAGCTAATGGTGAATAATATATAACTGTATATAACAATGTGCTTTAAAAAAGTGCTCTTTTTTATTTTCAGCAATATATAATCAAAGTACGAAAAAAAGTGTTAAGGCCTAGCCCATAACACATTTTAATGACATTCTATTACTAATTCTTGACTGTCAGCATTTTGTCCTTGACATCGGAACCAGTTCACAATAGAGATCCTTTTGCATCTAAAAACCTATCATTACTTTTCCATTTATAATTCTGATTAACTAAAAAATCTTCTACCAATATAAAATTTCTTATTGTTTTATTTATAAACATTGTAACATCAACTCATTGCAATCTTTATGCTTTAAATTACTATTATCTTTCCTCTTAGAACAAAAAATCGCAAAATATCATAAGCTTTTTTCATACTTGAACTTAGTAATCTATATAATTATAATCTTCTACATTCATAATCCATACATCCTTCATTTCCTTAATAATCGAACATACTTCTTTATAATCCTCTACATCTATATAATGGTGATCCAACATACATTTATAAAATTTCTTAATACTAGCACTATTTTCCTTTATTGTAGTTTTATTAGACCACATTGCTTTTCTGATAAACCAATCGCCAAGAAATTCATCAACTTTATAACATCCTTCTTCCATAACTGTTGGTTCATAATAATTTAAAAATTCATTAATATAAAAATCAATATTATTAATGTGCTTACGAATTGTTTTATCAGTTAAACCTTTTTTCAATAAATCATCACGAAACAATTGTAAGTATTCTGCATTTTCTTTTCGAATTTTATGAACTTTTTCTTCATAATTAATATAATCCATATTTTTCTCCTTTTTATTCGTCATATAAAATCTTATAAACCCATTATAATATACATGTTATAAGAATGACAGAAAATTTAAAATTATTTGTCATTTACTTTTTATAAATTAACCATTTTTGTACCGCCTTTGCAAAACCATCGTTTTGATACGAATCTGTTACATCTTTGACAACTTTCTTTAATTCATCAACTGCATTCTCTACAGCAATACTATAATGCACTTGAGATAACATATCTAAATCATTGAGGTTGTCGCCAATTCCATAAGTATGTTGAATATCAACATCAAGATATTGACATAGAAATTTAACCGCATTTCCCTTTGTTGCTTGATAACTCGTTATCTCTAAATTATAATTATTAGAAGAAGTGACTTTCATTTGAAACGTTATCTTATTTTTAATTTGATTCATCAATACTTGATTATGACTTATGATTTCAATCTTAAATAAATCTCTATTGTATTCTTTAAATTGTTGTTTTAAATCAGCACTTAATTTTTTATGTTGATATAAAAGATCATAATAAATCTGCATACCTTCTAATATAGTGTGAATATCATCACTTTTCATTCTTGCAAGATGATAGAGATTATTAATCACACTTTTCACTTCATGAGTATATGTATCAACATCATCATATAACAAATAAAAACAATCATTGTTATCACAAGTTTCTATAACCAATTCAATGTCTTGACTTTTTATAGGATTATTTTGAATCAGTTGACCTTTAAAAGAGTAGATTTGCGCACCATTAAGTGCAATAACAGGTAACTGTAAATGATATTTTTCTAGAATATTTTCTTTTATATCTTTATATGAACGTCCCGATGCCAAAACCACACCGATTTGTCTAAATAAAAGTTGCTTAATTGCATGCAAATTATTTTCACTTAGTTCATGCTTATCATTTAAAAGTGTTTTATCTAAATCAGTGAAAAATAAAGCTTTATTGTTTACTTTCATAATAATCTTTTAATCCTAATGCTTTCATCAAATATTGATTAAACGTATCACTATTCATATGGACACGCGACCATGCAAGCACTTCAGGTAAAGGACATTTCTGATAAAGATAAGAACGTTGTTGTTTTAAATTATCTATAAAAGATTCCCAACTCTCATCAATATGATTTCTTTTTTGATGTGGATAATGAATTCCACTTGCTCGACGATTCAATACCATTGAATATCCTGCCAAATATAATCTTAAACCTAGTTCTGAATCTTCAGCTCCCCAACTATGAAAATGTTCATCAAATAATCCAATATGATTCAATATTTCTTTTGCAATAGCAGTCAGTCCACCAGAAAAATAAACCCATGGAGCTGGCCATTTTGCTAAGTCATCTCCCAATTCTTGATAACCTGTTTCACGTCTATCTAAATATCCATTTTCATGCAATAATTCAATAGAATGATCAATATGTTTCATATCAATCAGTTTTTTGATATTTTCTTCATCTTCATTTTTATTTGAAAATCCATAAACATATCCCAAAACAACGGCATGCGTTTGCATTGCGACTTCATAAAATTCTTCTAATGTATGACTTCCGATAAATACTCCAGTATCTATAAAAAGACATATTTGCCCTTTTGAATTAAGAATCCCCATATTTCTAGCTTGTCCAGCTCGAAAGCCTAAATCAGGCTGATAAAAGTATCTTATGTGACAATGTTTTTCGTATTGTTTTATCAATTTAAAATTATAAATATCTGATTAACCATCATCACATACAAGTATTTCATATTCATCTATAGGCATACTTGATTTGAAAATACATTGTAGTGTCATATCAAATAATGTTGTATCATTATAAGTTGGAATAATGACACTTAATTTATATTGTTCCATTGTTTTTCTCCTTATTGAATTTTATATTTGATAATCAATTACATCATATTGACAATACAATGAAAATAAGTTAGTCTTTAAATGAACTTTAAATTATAATAAATTCATTTTTTATACGCGTATGTGAGAGTGCAATATAAATTGTATAAAAGAATAATTGTAATTTAAAGTTCTTCTTTTGTTAACCATTGTACTTTTTTATTGATTATATAATGATCCATCAACAATAGTGAACCATCAAAAATCATTAATAATCCATAAGCATTCCTTAATGACATGACTGAACATAAAACCAAAGCAAATACCAATCCTGTCATTCTTCCTAAAGCAATGAAAAATTCACTACTCACAATATATTCATATTGTGTATAACCATTTTTAGCTATCTCCGATAATTGATATTTCATGGACTGGAATATTGTTTGATTCCAACAATATACAATTCCTAAAGATATATATACTAAAAATAAAGTAAATTGGGATTTAAAAATTCCCAAAAATAACATCACTAAAAAATAGACAATCGACTCAATAAGATGATATTTCTTTTGATTACTTCTATGAAAATAACTGGCAATAAAGGTTGAACTCATTATCCCAATCATCGCCATCAATGAATTATATTGTCCAATCATTTGTTCGTTTGAAACTATCATATATGCAAAGACAGTAAAAATCTGATTAAAAATAGATTCTCTAACTCCATTACTAAAATTATAGTATTTATTGGTATTCCAATAAATATTATGTTTTAATTTGAGAACTTCAAACACTTTAATATTTTGTTTTAATTTCATTCCATTCATTTTATTTGTTATTATCATTCCTATAATAAATAAACAAACTGCAACACTAAATAAAATATAATAACCTGTTAACTTTGTAAAGCTTACAATAATATAACCTGATAATGTAGGAGTTACTACACCAAAAATATAACTGAACGTTTGTTGAAATGAGAAGAATTTCCCTTGCTCATTTTCTTTGACAAATTGACCTATTAATAGATTGAAAGAAAAATAATAAAATCCTTGTCCTATACCATTAAAAATACCTAAAGGTATTAAGAATGTTGAATTTTTTTCTTTCAATAACAAAATAAATAAATAAATAATATAAAGCAGTTGATATCATTCCTAATTTCAAAATAAATTGAAGATTAATTTTCGAAATCAATTTTGTTCCCCATACAAAAGCACATAATAATGAAAAATAATTGATCATATTTTGAATGATAATAACACCAATATGATTAGTCACTCTTACCAAATAAACATTAATAAATGTCATAGCGATATTTGTGCCTGCTAAATATAACATTCCAATTATCAATAAAAACCTTGTTTCTTTTGATAATGTTTTTTTAAAATTAATCATTTTTAAATCTCTGAATCGCTATTTTCAGCAAATTGGAAACTTCTTGTTCAGAAAGATGAATGCTGTCAACCAATACATATGTCGCAACCCCGTGTGTATAAAATCGAACATCTCTAAAAATCTGATTAGCTTTTTCTTCTGAAACATTGTATTGTTTAATCGTTTTTTTTATAATATTCTGATTAAATGAAGCCCCAACGATTTGTGATAGCAATTTTCTACCACCAATATCTGAAACATAAACAGCTTCAAATAATTTTTTTTCCTTTCTTGCAAATTCAACATAAGCATAACTGACTCTATAAAGCTCATCTTGTTCATCAATATACTGATCAGTAAATTGACGATAATAAGCATATATTTTTTCAATAAGATCTATTTTTAATTCTTCCATATTGTTATATACCCTAAAAATAGGTTGAGTTGAACAGTTTAACCTTTTTGCAACACTTCTTGCATTGATTTCATTTATGCCTTCTTCTTTAGCAATAAGAAAAGCAGCATTTAAGATATCTTGTCGACTTGTTTTTGATTTTGGTGGCATTGTATATCTCCTTTCTATAAAATAACAATTGTTACGTAACAATTGTTATTTTATATCATCTTTTTCCCTTTGTCAATAATATTTATATATTATCTATGAGTTTTATCAACCCGAACTAATATACTAAGATATTCTTTAACAGTTTGTTCAATTAGATTCTATATTCTAGCTAATTCTTTAACAGTATAATTTTGTAATCCGAACAATGTTGTTCTTAAAATGAGTTCAAATATATTTCGTGCCTCTTTTTAGACTTTTTTTCTTTTTATATATAATAATTTTAGCACAAATATATTTGTTTAAAGTAATGTCAAAATGTTCTTTTAATTCCTCTAAATCAGACAAATATATTTCTAAAAAATTGATGATAAAAACTGTTAAATCTACTTTATTTCTAACATTATTAGTTGCTTTCAATAATTCCTAAAACTTTTTACTATGATATGTATATGCTATTAAAAGTTGCAATGCACATAATATATTTTAATTTGCTTGACAAATAAAGACTTGTCAGATATCTTCCCATGCATCCATTTCCACTGGAAAATAGATGTGTATATTCAAATAAATAATGAAAAATTGCTACTTTAATAAGCAGATTTATACTGTTATCATTCAAGATTTTCAATCCTCGTTCAAGCATATCACTGATTTTTTCTTCACCATCAAGTCCTTTAGGTATGACTTTCGTACCAGAAGTGATATCACCAGAATTTTCTTGAAAAATAACACCCTCAGGTCTATCATTCTCATTTTCATTAATAATATTCATTAATAATATTACACCATATTGTTTTCTAATATCGCATATTGATTCTATCGGTTTAAAGCATTGTTGAATTATTTTTGGTTTTTATTTACTATCCCATAAAATCTTCTATATTCTTTAAAAGTTTCATTTATCATTTCCAACAACTCTTGTCTAGTATTATAGATACCTTTAACTTCTTAATTTCCTCAGCTAATGCATCTAATTTTAATAATATACAGCATCATTAGGAAACTCTCTTGAATTGATAGGCTTTTCTAAATATGAACTTATTTGTAATATTTCAATAATCAATGATAATATCTCATTGTTAATAAGATAAAAACATTCATAATCATTTTCTAGTTTAAAACCTAATTTATTGCAACTTTCACTATTAAAACGTTGCTCATATAAATCATTACATTTTCTTTCATCTATATTATTGATTCGCACATTAATTTAAAAGTAAAATTCAAAATAAACTAAAAGATTTATGCGGTTTAATTTGTTTGTTCCCACATTCAC
>CAYSWW010000033.1:0-15627 GCA_964434915.1 uncultured Coprobacillus sp. | reverse complement strand
TTGATTCAATGTATGAATCTGTTTTCTTTAAAATGTCCTTGTGGACATAGTGGGCACTGTCTTGGGGTAGTTTATTAATGTTATTGATTTTCAGCTGATTTTCTCATTTTCTTTAAAATAGTTTCACGATTTTTTTAGTCATTGATTATAAATAAAGAGGATTCAAAAGATATTTAGAGATTTTTAAGATAGATTATTGAGATGAATTTGTCATCAAGTTGAGACGCACACTAATTTGTTCTATGCTATGATGTTTATGGGTGATGAAAATGCAATGTCCAAGATGTCATAATTCAGATGCAAAAAAGATTTTTTATGTTAATGGTCAATATTATTGTCGGCAATGTATCTCTTTTCAACGTGTTTTTATTGATGAGAAAAGGCAAACAAGAAGAAAAGAGTTTCCAAAAGGAGATAGTCACTACCATTTGGATTTTGAATTGTCAAAGGCTCAACAAAAGATATCTGATCAATTGATTCAAAATTATCAGAATCATCTTGATTCTTTAGTTTTAGCAGTTTGTGGATCAGGAAAAACAGAGATTGTTTTCGGGCTTATTGAATATGCCCTCTCTCTAGGTGATCGTGTATGTTTCTGCATTCCACGTAAAGAATTAGTTAAAGAATTGTATCAACGTATGAAAACAGCATTTAGTGAAGTGGAAATAGGTCTTTTATATGGTGGTCATATTGAAAACCCTCAGGCTCAATTTGTTATTTGTACGATGCATCAATTGTATCGCTTTGAAAATGATGTTGGTTTTCATTTGATGATTGCTGATGAAGTTGATGCTTTCCCATTTTATCAAAATAAAGTCCTTAATGAGATATTTCATCAATGCTGTTTACAAAATTATGTCAAAATGAGTGCGACATTTTCTCTTGATAAAGTTCATCATGAAGAACTATTAATTATGAATAGACGCTATCATGGCTATGATTTGCCTGTTCCTAAGGCTATTTATAGTCCACAATTCCTCCAAAAGTATATTCTTAAATATTTATTGAAATCAATGAAGAAAAAAACAATTGTTTATGTACCAACAATAGCTCATGTAGATCAATTGGTTTCATTTTTAAAAAAGTTTTTACATGTTGTTGGAGTTTCATCTCTTTGTTTAAATAATCAACAAACAGTTGAAAAACTAAAACAAGGACAACTTGATGTCATTGTTTCAACAACGTTATTGGAAAGAGGTATGACTATTGAAGATGTGCAAGTAATTGTTTATGAGGGTCAGCATGCTCTATTTGATGAAAGAACGTTGATTCAAATGGCAGGAAGAGTCGGCAGAAAACCTCAACATCCTGATGGAAAAGTCTATATTTTGACAACAGAAAGAACAAAAGGTATTACAAAATGTATACAAACAATCAAAAGACTCAATCAGATGAGTGTTTGATTTGTTTTCAACCCATATTACAAACTCCTTCTTTTGTTCACTTCTTAAAACCATTACCAATTTGTCAAAAATGTTTAAAGCAATTTGAAATGATTGATCAAACAATACAATTTTATCATCATCCTTTATATATTCTTTATCATTATAATGAGTTTTTCCAATCACTGCTTTTTCAATACAAAGGTCTTTATGACTACGCACTTAAAGATAGTTTTCTTTGCTTAAAAAAAGATGAATTCAAAACAAAATATCGTGATTATATAATTGTTGTAGCCCCCAGCAGTGAAGAAGATAACGTGAAAAGAGGATTTGCTCCAATGGAAACCATTGCTTTAACTTTTTCACAACATGTTTTTACAGGTCTTTATAAGAAAGAAAAGTATAAACAAAGTGACTTATCGTATGCAGAGAGAAAGAAAGTGAAAGAAAAAATAGGAATTAGAAATGGTAAAGAATTAAGTGGAAGGAAAGTTTTGATTATGGACGACGTCATGACTTCCGGATCGACACTTTCTACATGCTTGTCTCTTGTTTTAAAACAAGAACCAAAAACAGTTGAACTGTTTGTTCTTTCAACAAAGAAGTCTGGAGGTTGATAAAACAAGAATAATATAAGAAGTCCTAGTTTCATCTTTAGATGTTCTAGGACTTTGTTTTCAATGCTCTTTATATCAATTGAAAGACTTGTGAATAAATCGAAGATATTTTGCAAAATGAAAATATATGTACAATAAAATAAGAAAAGCCGTTAAAATAAAGAGAGAGAAAGTGAAATGTAATCAGTTAAGAATTTTGAGTGTTTTTTTATTGATTTTATTTCATGATGATTAAGAGATAATATGATAAGTCCTAATTATATGTGAGAAGATATAGGATAAATACTTATTTAGGGAATGATGGAAAGGAAAATGTAGGAGGGTAGATAAATTTAAAAATATTATTGATATTTATAAAAGTCACTTTATAACAGTGAATAATCTCTTATGGAAACAAATATTTATTTGATCATAATATTGTTATAATTGTTCTCGTATATTCTATCTTAAAAAGAAACATTTTATTAGAAAAAATACGAACAAAATAAAAATATATGATTTAGTCATCTATTTTAAAAAAGATAAATATGTTGATACAAGAAAAATCAATGAATTTAAAGAAATAAAAAATACGGTTTTAGAGAATTGAGTAAATGAACTAAATAATAATTTGAGTTATTTGTAAAAGAAGATTTACATTTAGAAAGTGATGATTTCGATATTGTTAAGGGAAATTCTGAGTTATATCCGCCATCTTAATGCAAAGATGATTGGTTCCTAAGTTGCTAAGATAACTTGTTGTTTGAAAAATTAAAGAAAGGAAACGGAGTGAAAGGGGCATTGTCAAAATAAGCAATGAGAGTATAAAGGATATTATTGATTTATGAGTGAATATTAATAAAGTTAACGATGAATCATTATAATTTTGGACTCTTTGCATGTCTTGAATGAAATATTTATTATCGATTGTAATGTTGTCTTGATAATGGGGGAATTGTATTGATTCATGGAAAAAGTGATAGTATAGAAACAACGTTTTTAAAATTTATTATGGAAGAAATTTCCGAAGCAACAAAATAGCTGTTTAACAATGAAGTAGATATTACGAACGATAATAGAGATGCGTTTTTATTTAATGTTGTGAGTTATATTGATTAGATGGGAACTTTTTTCCTAATATAGCGATTTATGATCATTTTCGTTTTTATGCAACATTACATCATCTTTCAATTAATCAAGATATTGAGAAAGATTATTTGAAAAAGATTCATTTAGATTACATTTCATTAACGCATTCACCTAGCAAGTTTTCTACTGATTAAAGAAAAAGATTTCTTTTTGGTTTAGCGATTAATAAAATGACTGTATCACAAAGAAATGAAATTTTAAGGCAAGATATCTATTCGTTTTATGATATGACAATAAGTGAAATGATACGTTTTTATGCTTCGTTTTTAGGGAAAATACTTGAAGATCAGGATATTTATCAATATTTTCATGAAGTTTGTCTACAGTTTGATATTCGTACACAAGCTGATAATCTATTTGGTGGAGAGAAGCAGCAATTAATGTTTGACTGTAGTATATTGAAGAATGCTCAGTCATTTATTTTTGATGAAGCGTTTGCTTATCTTGATAAACGAGATATTGAAAATATATTTGAAATCATTCAAAAATTAGCTTATCAAGTTAAAAAGGCTGATTATTATCTTTCCCATGATGCTCATATGTATGAATGTTTTGACGTTTGTATCAAATAGAGAATCAATATTCAGTTTTGCGCTAAAAGAAAAAACAGAAGAATTTCAAATGAATATCAGTCTTAACCATTTCATTTTCATACTTTTACTGATTATATTCATTTTTTTATCAAAACATTGTTGGAAATATATCAGTTTAGGAACTTTTATTTCTTTGATTATATCATTAATAATTGTTATGACTTCTTTTCAAAGTTATTTTGAACAAGCGAATGGGAATTCTTTATTAAATATTTTAAAAAATGAGGTTTGTATTATAAGAGGGAATGGCAAAGATATTACACCAACAGAAGTTGCAGAACTTCGTAGTTATTTATATGATTATACTATTTATCCTTATTATAGATATACATATGTGAATAAGGTAATTATTAAAGGTTATTTAGATAATGAAAAAGAATGTTTCAGTATTTATAAAAAGTAGGTACAATCAATGATAGAGAAGTAGGATATGTTTATATGTCATATCCATTGTAATAAAAATAGTGACGTATATGAAACCTATAGTTTGACAGAGACAAAATAACATCAAAAGTGACAGGTATTTTAAACCCTTCTGAAGGTGATAATGTCATTTATGTTCTGTATGATTTGTTGCTTTTTTTAAAAAGTATTGGGATAGAATTTGATTTAACGAATGTGACAACAGTGATTATTTCGATTCAAAGTATTGATGGTATCTCAAATGTTAAACAATTATTATCGAATAATTATCAACTTTTATAGATCTTGTAATCGAGATGATGGAAGCTTATTTGTATTATTTGTGCTTTGATTGTGAATCGTATGTCAACTGTTCAATTATTAAGAATAAATTGAAGTTGAAATAGGAAAATAATAAAAATTGTTATTGTTAGCATTCCTGAATCGACAAAATATAAAGATATGATAGGATATAATATATATAACCATGAAGTAAAGGAGTGTTATAATGCAAGGTAAAGTGAAATGGTTTAATGCTGAAAAAGGATTTGGATTCATTAATCGAGGTGAAGGCAAAGATATCTTTGTTCATTATAGTCAAATAGTACAAGATGGATATAAATCTTTAAATGAAGGTGAATTAGTAGAGTTTGAACTCTATCAAAGTGATCGTGGACTTCAAGCAAAGCATGTTGTGAAGATTTAAGAAGAAAGATTGTTGTGGAAACATGGCAATCTTTTTTAGTGAAAAAATGATGGAGATAAGCTATTTTATCTGATATTAACTTTGTTTTGACAAAAGAGTATGCTATAATGTAAAATGTTTTCAAATGCATGAAAGGAGTGGCATTCATGGCTAGTAAAAAGCAAGAGATTAGAAAACAACTTAAGAAAAAAGAAGCTAAAGAACTTGAAGAAATGGGATTGAATCCAAATGCGGAAGTAGTGGATTTGAGTGATCATATAGGGGAAGATATTGTTGTTGAGACTTTTGAGGATGAGGTTAAAAAAACAACTCGACCAATTGAGTTTAAAACAACGCCACAAACCCAAAAGAAAGGTTTTTTTGGAGCAATCAAAAGTGCCTTTTCTCAGGATAACAAAATTTTAAAAAATTTAGAAAAACAAGCTCAACAGGTTTTAGATTTGGAACCTCGCTATCAGGCAATGAGTGATGAAGAATTATCACATCAAACAGAGGTTTTTAAAGAAAAACTTGCTTCTGGAGCAAGTTTAGATGATATTTTGATTGAAGCTTATGCAACAGTCAGAGAAGCAACTTATAGAAGATTGGGATTAAAAGCTTTTAAAGTGCAAATTATGGGCGCTATTTCTTTGCATAATGGTGATATTGCAGAGATGAAAACTGGTGAAGGGAAAACATTAACTTCTATTTTTCCGGTATATTTAAATGCTTTAGAGGGAAATGGTGTTCATGTTGTTACAGTCAATGATTATTTAGCTGAGCGTGATAAAACAGATAATGGAAAGGTTTTTGAGTTTTTAGGATTAACAGTTGGTTTAAATAAAAGAGAGTTATCAAAAGATCAAAAACGTGTGCAACATGCATGTGATGTCACTTATACAACAAATGCTGAATTAGGCTTTGATTATTTGAGAGATAACATGGTAACACGTTTAGAAGATAAAGTTTTAAGACCCTTGAATTTTGCTTTGATTGATGAGGTCGACTCTATTTTAATTGATGAATCAAGAACACCTTTGATTATTTCAGGGGGAAAAAGAAATTATGCAGCTTATTATTTACAAGCGGATAAGTTTGTAAAATCATTAATTTTAGATGAAGATTATGAAGTTGATATTGAAAGCAAAACTGTTACTTTAACACCAAATGGTATTACAAAAGCTGAAAAAACATTTAAATTAAATAACTTATATGATCCGCAAAATACTGGTTTGGTCCATCGTATCAATCAGGCTTTAAAAGCCAATTATACAATGCAACGTGATGTTGAATATATGATAGCGACAGAAGATGGTAGTCATGATATTCGTAATGCTAGCATTATGATTATTGACCAGTTTACAGGTCGTGTAATGCCTGGACGTGCTTATAGTGATGGATTACATCAAGCAATTGAGGCTAAAGAGGGTGTTCCTATCAAGGAAGAAACGGTTACATTGGCAACTATTACTTATCAGAACTTTTTTAGACTCTTTAATAAATTAGCTGGAATGACCGGAACTGCTAAAACAGAAGAAGAAGAATTTAGAACTATTTATAATATGCGTGTTATTGAAATTCCAACAAATAAACCGGTCATCAGAGAGGATAAGCCAGATTTGGTTTTTGCAACACAAAAAGTCAAATATAAAGCGATTTGTGATGAAGTGGAAAGACGTCATGCTTATGGTCAACCAATTTTGTTAGGAACTGTTTCTGTTGAAACATCTGAATTGTTAAGTAAGATGTTAAATAAGCGTGGTATTAAACATAATGTTTTAAATGCGAAAAACCATGCAAAAGAAGCCTTAATTATTGAAAAGGCTGGGGTCATGGGAGCAGTAACAATTGCGACGAACATGGCGGGTCGTGGCACAGATATTAAACTAGGGAAAGGTGTGCCGGAAATTGGTGGATTAATGGTTATTGGTAGTGAAAGACATGAGTCTCGTCGTATTGATAATCAGTTAAGAGGTCGTTCTGGTCGTCAAGGAGATCCAGGGTGTTCTTTATTCTTTGTTTCATTTGAAGATGAATTGATGCAAAGATTTGCGAGTGAAAGAATTCAACAATTCTCTAGTAAATATTTGGATGAAGAAGCGATTGAGAGTAAGATGGTTACAAAGACGATCGAAAACGCACAAAAACGTGTTGAAGGACAAAACTTTGATGTTCGTAAACAATTATTACAATATGATGATATAATGAGACAACAACGTGAAATTATGTATAAAGAACGTGATGATGTTATGTCACAAACAGATTTAACTGATATTGTAAAAGGAATGTTTAATCAAGCGGTTGAGCATACTGTTAAAAGTTTTACAAAGCATGATGGTAAACAGGATATTGTGGATGTAGATGGTGTTTTGAATTATATTTCTAAAAATTATATGTTATTAGCAATGCTTAAAGCTAAGAATAAAGAAGTTGTTGAAAATAATCCACAAAAATTAGTAAAGAATCTTTCAGAAATTGTCTTTATACAATATGAAAATAGATTTAATAAGGATTTGCCTGCTGAGATTAAACTTGATTATGAAAGAAGAGTTTTACTAGGTATTATTGATCATACATGGATTAATCATATTGATGCTATGCAAAAGTTAAGAAATGGAATTTATTTAAGAGCATATGCTCAAAGAGATCCATTACAAGAATATACTGAAGAAGCATTTTATATGTTTGAAGAGATGACAAAATCAATTTCTCAAGATATTTCTAGGAGCATTGTTCATATGGGCATTGCTCCTGGTAGTGAACAAGAAAAACAAATTCCTGCAGTACAAATCGAATTGGAATTCAAGGCTGATTAATGGAACTATATGAAATTAAAAATGGGCTTGAAAAAGCCCGTTTATTACTAGATGAGTTATTTGTTTCAACTGATATTGCAGGGTTAAAAAGAGAAATTGAAGGTTTAACGGTTCAGACAATGGATGAACATCTTTGGGATGATCAAGATCATGCTAAGAAAGTCTATGATAAGCTAAATGAGATGAAAAAGACTACAGATGCTTATGATCATTTGCTCTCATCATTACAAGACTTAGAAGAAACCTATGAGTATGTAAAAGAAACAGAAGATAAAGATTTTGAGGAAGCTTTAGATTCAGATTATGAGACATTTGAAAAAGAATTAGAAGAATTTGAAAAAATACTTTTATTCTCTGGTGAATATGATCATCATCAAGCTATTTTAGAAATCCATCCTGGAGCTGGTGGAACAGAATCACAGGATTGGGCAGCAATGTTAATGCGTATGTATCAACGTTATGCTGATAAAAAAGGTTTTAAGGTTGAGGCCTTAGATTATTTAGATGGTGAAGAAGCGGGCTTAAAGTCAGTTACGATGCGAATTAGTGGATATAATGCTTATGGCCATTTAAAAGCTGAAAAAGGTGTTCATCGTTTAGTGAGAATTTCGCCTTTTGATTCTTCTAAACGTCGTCATACTTCTTTTGCTTCTGTAGATGTTATGCCAGAATTTGATAATGATATTGAAATCGAAATAGATCCTCATGATATCCGTATCGATACATATCGCTCTTCAGGAGCCGGAGGACAACATATTAATAAAACAGATTCAGCTGTTCGTATTACACATTTACCAACAAATATTGTGGTGACTTGTCAATCACAGCGTTCACAAATTCAAAATAGAGAACAAGCGATGATTATGTTGAAATCAAAGTTATATCAATTAATGTTAGAAGAACAAGCATCTCAATTAAGTGACATTAAAGGAGAACAAAAAGCAATCGAATGGGGAAGTCAAATACGTTCTTATGTTTTACATCCTTATTCATTAGTAAAAGATAACCGCAGTGGTTATGAATCAAATAATCCTAAAGCAATTTTAGATGGTGATTTGGATGAATGTATTTATGCTTATTTAAGATCGATTGTCAAGGAGACAGAGAGTGCATAGTATTCAAAGAATATTGCGTGATACGCTTTTAGTGGTTATTGGGAATCTTTTTCTAGCTTTTGGTGTTGCAGTGTTTGCAGTTCCGTCACAGTTGATTTATGGTGGTGCGACAGGATTGGCTTTAATTATTGAACATTTTATTTCATTAAATTATGCCTCTATTGTATTTGTTATTAATATGTTGATGTTGGTTTTGGGATATTTTGTTTTAGGTAAGCAGTTTGCTTTAGGAACGGTTTTAAGTTCTTTCTTATTTCCGTTCTTCTTGAGTGTTTTTGAATCAATCACAATCTTGCAACATGTGACCAGTGATATTCTATTATCTTCGGTTTATGCAGGGTTGTGTACAGGTATAGGTCTAGGTATTGTATTTAGAGTGGGTTATAGTACTGGTGGAATGGATGTGCCACCTCTAATTTTAAATAAGAAAACAGGAATTCCTTTGGCATATGCAATTAATGTTGAAGATACTTTAATTTTAATTGGACAAGTTTTCTTTTCAAGTTTTGAGGCAATTCTTTATGGTATTATTATGGTATTAATTTCGACGATCGTTATGGATCGTGTGATGCTTTTAGGAGAAAAGAATTTACAGGTCTTTGTGATTTCTCAATATCATGAGGAAATTGCTGATATGATTTTTAAAGAAATTGATCGTGGATGTACTTTTGTGAATGTGACGACTGGATATTTTCATGATAGACAAAAAGCTGTTTTATGTGTCATTAATAATCGACAATATGCTAAGATGCATGAACTGATTATGAAAATCGATTCAACCGCATTTATAATTAGTAGTGAAATACATAGTGTTAAAGGTAGAGGGTTTACTTTGCCAAATATTGATTTGGAGAAAAAAGATAATGTTTAGTTTGATACGATTCACCTTAGTCGATAATACTAAAGTGAATCGTATTTTTTTATGATATATTGATAAATGTTTTTTATTCTTCTTCGATAATCGTTGTTTCATAGCATATATCATTATCTAGATGAAGCAAATATGTTTGATAGTTGATATAGATGAGACAACCAGCAAGAATTAGTACAATAGAAACCAAAAGAATACTGACATATTTTATTATGGTTCTTGAACGCATATGCATAATGACATACTTACTATCAATATGTTCATAATAAGCAGAAATAATGTCTTCAGGTTCTCCGAATTCATCTATATAATCTTGCAGTTGATGATTCGGATGCTTTTTTGCATATAATGCAAGGTGCTTTTTGAATTCGTTTAAGAAACGTTTTTCGCCTTTTTCTAATAAAGCAAATTGACGATAGAGTAAGCGATAATATTTTTGTGATGCTCTATTCATAGGAATTCTCCTTTAAAAAACAATCGAGATGATAAGAAATATCTTTATATTGACGCTTTAATGTATCCAAACGGACTAGACCAGCACTTTCTATGTGATAAACAAAATCATCATCTTGTATTGATTCTGAGATTAATTCAGCGTTTTTCATATAATACAACGAAGTTATTAAAAGGCCAGATTTGATTTGAAAATACTGTTGTGTTTTTTCTGAAATCTTTGTTTTGATTTGTGCACAACTATAATCATCATGTTTTAAGATATTTAAAATAAGCATCTCTATTTTATAAAAACGATCATTGTAAATCAATGTAATCAACTCCCTTGCTTATTGTATTGTATCAATATTTCTGATAATGAAAAGAATTGTTGAAGAAAATCTTGTATTTTTTGATCGATTTGTTCATGTTTTCTCGTAATAAAAGTGATGGTTGTTTGAAGTTCTTGATCATCAAGCACATCAGTAATCAATGATTCATCTTGAACAAATGATAATGCACTTTGAGGAATAATTGCGACTCCTAAGCCTAATTTTGCCCAAATTAGTGAGGTACGACAATCATCACAACTCAATTTAATCCAAGGATTAAATTGAAGATTAAGACAATAATCAGTGATTAATGAAAGATAACGTTGATGTATCAACAAAGGAATATGTTGATAATCTTTCATATGTGTCATTTCTGGTGCTAGAAATTCAGCTTTACCAACTGCTACCATAGGTTCTGTTTGAAACGGTATAGCATGAATTTGACTTTGATCAAAGGGTGTTCGAACTATACCAATATCAATATTATGCGTAAGCAATAAGTCAATTAATTCGTAAGTTGTCCCTTCATGAATACGAAAAGAGTGTTTTGGATATTCTTTGAAATAGGGGAGTATGTGTTCTATAATGGAACCATTGGATGAAGTGATGCCCAAACGGAGAATATCATTCTGGGTTTCTTTCATCTCATGAAGCGTCATATCTCTTAATGAAATCATTTGGAGACAGCGTTTATAAAACAAACGACCAGCTGATGTTAATTCGATTTTACGATGACCACGTTTAAGAAGTTGAACGTTTAATTCTTCTTCTAATTGTTTTAATTGTATAGATAGTGGTGGTTGAGCCATATGCAGTACTTGTGCAGCTTTAGAGATTGTTCCCTCTTCGATAATGGTTTTGAAATAAATCATTTGCTTAATGTCCATAAGTTCCTCCTATATAAAAGAAATATACAAAATATATAATATATATATTATACATATAATATCATTTTGGTTATAATAATGCAAGAAAGAAGGTATGTCAAATGTGGATGAAATATGTGAAGCCTTATCGTCTTCAGGCAATAATAGGTTTTATTTTTAAAATGATTGAGGCGTTTTTAGAATTGGTTGTGCCTTTGGTTGTTGCTGATATTATTGATCAGGGGATTGCACAAGGTGATCAAGGGTATATTTTGCATAGAGGTGTGCTTTTGTTTGTTTTAGCATTGACGGGTTATTGTTGTGCGCTTGTTTGTCAATATTTTGCTTCATTGACTTCACAAGGATTTGGAACATATTTAAGAAGTGATATGTTTCAGGCTATCAATGCTTATGATTATCAGGATATTGATGCGATTGGGACACCATCATTGATTACTAGAATAACTAATGATGTTAATCAATTACAAGTCGCAGTGGCTATGACGATTCGTTTAGTTTCACGATCACCTTTTTTGATTATTGGATCTTTAGTAATGTCCTTTTTAATCAATGTTCAAATGGCTTTGATTTTTTTGTTGAGTGCACCACTTTTAGCCTTGGCAATTTATGCAGTGATGTCTCGCTCTTTGCCATTATATTTAAGAATTCAAAAACAATTGGATCATGTTTCTTTGATTTGTCGCGAAAATTTATCAGGTATGCGTGTTATTCGTGCTTTTTCAAAGCAATATCATGAAAAGAATAGATTTCAAGAATCAACTCAAAGGCAAAAAGATATGCAGATTCAAGTTGGAAAGCTGTCAGCTTTATTGAATCCTTGTACAAATATTATTGTCAATTGTGCGATTATGCTTATTTTATATGTAGGTGGTTTAAAGATTAATGTTGGCTCTTTAACGCAGGGAGAGGTTATCGCATTAATTAATTATATGAATCAAATTCTTTTATCAATGTTTGTATTTGCGAATGTCATTGTTATTTTTAATAAAGCTAGTGCAAGTTATAAGCGTTGTCAGGAAGTGTTAGCAATTCAACCAACTATTCATAATGGAACAGTTACTACAGGCGAAGATGAACAGACAATTCTATCTTTTCAACATGTGTCTTTTGCTTATCAAAATGCTCAAGCTTTAAAAGATTTAACATTTGATATTAAAGCTGGGGAAACAATCGGAATTATTGGGGGAACTGGTTCTGGAAAAACAACCTTGATTCATTTGATTCCACGTTTTTATGAAGCTACAGAGGGACAAATATATGTTAAAGGTGTTTCAATTCAGAATTATGATTTATTAGCTTTAAGGCAGATGATTGGATTGGTTCCTCAACAAGCAGTTTTATTTAGTGGCAGTATTCGTAAGAATATGCAATGGGGAAAAAGAGATGCAACCGATGAAGAGATTCAAGAAGCATTTTCAATTGCTCAAGCAACATTTGTGAATGAATTTGAAGATGGTTTAGATACATATGTTCAACAAGATGGAAAGAATTTATCAGGTGGACAAAGACAGAGATTAACAATTGCTAGAGCGTTAGTGAAAAAACCTGAAATTTTAATTTTAGATGATAGTGCCAGCGCTTTAGATTTTGCAACTGATGCGGCTTTAAGAAAAGCACTACAGACTTTGCATCAAACGACTTTTATTGTGTCACAGAGAGTAAGTGCTATGATGCATGCTGATAAAATATTGGTTTTGAGTCATGGGGAACTTGTTGGTATGGGAACGCATCAACAATTAATGAAAGATTGTGATATTTATCGTGAGATTGTCAATTCACAATTATCACAGGAGGTGGCATAATGGATACGAAAACAGTGAAAAGATTAATAGCGTTTTGTCGCCCTTATTTAAAGTATTTATATATGGCTTTATTGTTTTCTTCTATACAAATTATTTTTACTTTATTAACGCCAGTTTTAATTGGTCAAGCTGTTGATCATTTGGTTGGAAAGGGTCTTGTTGATTTTGATTTATTATTGAAGAAGATTGGTTTAATTGCTGTGAGTGTTTTGATTACAGCTTTGTTTGACTGGTTAGTTGTGAGAATGTCGAATTTAATGACGTATTCAATAACAAAAGATTTAAGGATTCAGTTGTTTGAAAAATATACAACTTTACCATTAAGTTATATTGATTCTCATGCTCATGGGGATTTGTTGAGTCGTATGATTAATGATATTGATTTAATCGGTGATGGTTTATTACAGGGCTTTACACATTTGTTTAATGGTCTGGCAACTATTATTGGAACGATTGGATTTATGTTATATATTAATGTCCCTATTGCTTTTATTGTCATTATTTTGACACCTTTATCATTAGTTGTTGCAACAGTCATCGCTAATAAAACATATAAGTTTTTTCAAGAACAATTAGCTATTCGTGGAGAATTGAGTGGATATGTTGAAGAAATGATAGGACATCAAAAGGTTGTGAAAGCTTTTAATTATGAAAAAGAAAATCAAAGCGTTTTTGAAGAAATTAATCAAAGAATGCATGTGAGTGGTGTTAAGTCACAATTTCTTGGAGCATTAGCAAATCCTAGCACACGAGTAGTTAATAGTATTGTTTATGCGAGTGTTTGTATTGCTGGGTCTTTATATGTTGTTAGTGGTCATATGAGTGTTGGAGCGCTTTCTAGTTTTTTGAGTTATGCGAATCAATATACGAAACCTTTTAATGAAATTTCGAATGTTTTTACTGAGTTACAAACTGCTTTTGCGAGTGCGGCTCGTGTTTTTGAATTGTTAGATACTCCAAGTGAAGTGGTCATCTTTAATGCACAGACGATTGCTCATCCACAAGGACATATACAGATACAAAATTTAACTTTTTCATATGATGAGAATCAAAAACTGATTGAAAATCTTAATGTTGAGGCGTTATCAGGACAGACAATAGCGATTGTTGGTCCAACTGGTTGTGGAAAAACGACTTTAATTAATTTATTAATGCGATTTTATGATCCAAAAGGTGGTCGTATTCTTATTGATGGTATTGATACCATAAAAATGGAAAGAGAATATTTAAGAAGTTTATATGGAATGGTTTTGCAGGATTCATGGTTGTTTTCTGGAACGATTAAAGAAAATATTGCTTATGGACGTGAAGCAAGTGATGAAGAGATTATTGAAGCGGCTAAAAATTCACATGCTCATAAGTTTATTATACAGTTAAAAGATGGTTATCAGACAATCATTAGCGAAGATGGAGGAAATCTTTCACAAGGACAGAAACAATTGTTATGTATTGCACGTATTATGTTAATGAAACCACCAATGTTGATTTTAGATGAAGCAACATCTTCTATTGATACACGTACAGAAAGACAGATTCAAGATGCTTTTGATAAGATGATGAAAGGTCGTACGACATTTATTGTGGCACATCGTTTATCTACAATTCAAAAAGCAGATCAGATTCTTGTCATGAATCATGGACAGATTATTGAACAAGGAAAGCATGAAGAATTGTTAAAGAAGGGTGGCTTCTATCATCATTTGTACTATAGTCAATTTGATTTAGGGCAAAAATAAAAAAGCTCGTATTGAACCAATGTTATTATGTTCAAGATTTGAATCCATAAAGTCTTATCAGATAATATGCTGAAAGACTTTTTTATTTTTCAATTTTTGTTGACAAATGGTCTAAATCGTGGAGCTTAAACAAATCTATTGATTTTATCTTAATGCTATCCAAAATTATTGCGGCGATTCCGTTTCTAATTTTATTCGTAATCGTAAGCTCTCTGCTAGTATGCTAATTCAATGCATTTTGAATTTCTCAAATTATTCTACTATTAGCGAGATGTCTCTGACGTTAAAGATATGGTTATCGTATACTGGTTCAAGGTGATTTTTACATTAACATTCCGTTTAAGGACAAGATTACATACAACAGCTTTGGCATTCCCTGCTGTCATTATCATATCAATGTTCTATATTGATTGTCTGAATCACACTTTCTTGGACTGGAGCATTGATCAACATCATTCATAGTGAATACTATCGTGTCAAGGATATTAACTTAAAAAATACTATTTTGATAAACATCACAACACCAGATGGACAATGTTACACGCATAACATTTGACTCAGCATCAATAATATTGAGATAAAACAAATTTTGTTAGTCGTGACAAATATCAGATTGTATTTAAGACATCTATTGAAAGAAAAGAATCTTATTTCAAGAAAAAATGTCTGATTGCTAAACAATCAGAAAGATTTTATGAACGTTCTATCAAACCAAAATGAGTTAAAGCGTTTAATAATAGAACATTAATTGAGAATAACAACAAATTTTCTCGTGCTAAATAATAAGTACTTTTAAAGTGTGTCTAAAAAAGGCATATACTTTAATTAT
>CAYSWW010000032.1:0-16311 GCA_964434915.1 uncultured Coprobacillus sp. | reverse complement strand
CAAGTTATTCTACACCCCACAAGTTGGAAACCCCAGGTTATTGTGGAGTGCCATTATTTGCTTAATTCAGCAAAATATTTAATTGTTCTAACCATGTTAGAAGTGTATGAATTTTCATTATCATACCAAGCAACTGTTTGAACTTCAGTTGTACCATTATCTAATGGTTTAACCATAGTTTGAGTTGCATCAAATAATGATCCATAAGTCATTCCGATAATATCAGAAGATACTAATTGTTCTTCAGTATATCCAAATGATGGAGTAGCAGCTGCTTTCATTGCTGCGTTAACTTGTTCAACTGTTACATCACCTTCAACTACAGAAGTTAAGATAGTAGTAGATCCAGTAGGAACAGGTACACGTTGTGCAGAACCAATTAATTTTCCATTTAATTCAGGAATAACTAAACCGATAGCTTTTGCAGCACCAGTTGAGTTAGGTACGATATTTACTGCAGCAGCACGTGCTCTTCTTAAATCACCTTTTCTATGAGGTCCATCTAATACCATTTGATCTCCAGTATAAGCATGAACTGTTAACATAATACCAGATTTGATAGGTGCTAAATCATTTAATGCTTTAGCCATAGGTGCTAAACAGTTAGTAGTACATGAAGCTGCAGAGATAATTGTATCATCAGCAGTTAAGATTCTTTCATTTACACCGAAAACAACTGTTGGTAAGTCGTTTCCTGCAGGTGCAGAAATAACAACTTTTTTAGCTCCAGCATCAATATGAGCTTGAGATTTAGCTTTAGATACATAGAAACCTGTACATTCTAATACAACATCTACACCTAATTCTCCCCAAGGTAATTCAGCTGCATTAGCTTTTGCATAGATTTTGATTTCTTTTCCATCAACAGTAATTGAATCTTCTCCAGCAACTACTGTATCAGCTAATTCATATTTACCTTGAGCTGAATCATATTTTAATAAATGTGCTAACATTTTTGGAGCTGTTAAATCATTGATTGCTACAACTTCATATCCTTCAGCACCAAACATTTGTCTAAATGCTAGACGTCCAATACGTCCAAATCCATTAATTGCGACTTTTACTGCCATTTTTTTGACATCCTCCTTGATTTATTTTATATACATATTATAGTCCACATAACAAAATAAATCAATACAAGTTATTCTCTTTATAAAAAAAAAATCAAATTGCTCGTTACTATTCACAGTACAAATAAATAATAACACTTAAAAAAACATCACCATTTAATCTTTTTCATTATGTTTTTTCTTTTGTTCAATTATATAAGGATTCCCTTCAAGTGCCACTTCTATCAGTCTGTAACTTCCCGTTCCATGTCTATATCCTGTCTCAATGCAGCTCTTGATCCTTGCAAAGTATTGTGCGCTCTTTATGTTGTTGAACTGAGCTGCGTCTTGCTTATCCTAAGTCCTCTTTTGGCTGTATTATTATTGGTAAACGGTATCTTATGTACACATCAGCTAGTTCTTCTTATATTCCTTTACTCTTTTCAGCAATGTCTCTTCTTCTAACAATTTCTTCCAGTAGGAGCTCTATCACTTGTGATTGACTCTCTTTCTTGATATAATGACATCTTCTCTTAAACCAATGTATTTCTAGATGTCATTGCCGTGTTCTGTTGGTACATGAACTGCCTTATATGAACCATGCATAAGATTAATGGCAATTTTAAAGGCATCCATCTTATCGTTCTTTACTTCAGTAGCACATTTTGTCTATGCAATAACTTCTCCTATTGATGAATTGATTCCACATAAGCTGTACATATTTTTATGTACATCCTCCCAATATAGATTATACTTTTCATAGCGACCTCCTTTTGTCGTTATGGTATCGACTTTCATCATTTTTTACATATCTTATTATGAATCGTAATCTTCGTTTTGACAACTTAGAAGATCACTTCATACTATCTATTCAGGATGAATATATCACCATTTACATTATCAATAGATTTGTAATCTCTGCAATTTTATGAATATTCTGCACAAATTTTCCTATAATGAACTATGGAGGTTAAACTTATGCATTTTATTCCAACTGTTATACTCAAAAAACACTCGAAAGAATATGCATATGATATATTTTCTCGATTATTAGAGGACCGTATCATTATGTTATGTGGAGAAATTAATGATGAACTTTCCAGTTCCATTGTTAGTCAATTGCTTTATCTAGAATCCCTTGATGCCCAATCTGATATTTATATGTATATCAATTCTCCTGGTGGGAGCATCTCAGCTGGATTAGCTATTTATGATACAATGAATTTTGTTAAATGTGATGTCTCTACTATCAGTATTGGTTTATCAGCGAGTATGGGTGCATTTTTATTAGCTGCTGGCATAAAAGGAAAACGTTGTGCTCTAGAAAACAGTGAAATCATGATTCATCAACCTCTTGGAGGAACAAACGGTCAAGCTAGTGATATTGAAATATCCACAAAACATATTTTAAAACAAAAAGATAAACTCAATCGTCTCTTATCTCAAATGACGAATCAACCATTAAGACGAATTAAAAAAGACACTGATCGAGATTATTTTATGAATGCTTACGATGCTTTAGAATATGGTTTGATTGACGAAGTTTTAAAATAATATCATAAGAGTCATAGCCCAATATGCTATGACTCTTTAACTTCAATATAAACATTTCCTTCCTTTACATATATTTCTCCAATCGGCAAATCACATCGAAAATAACATGCATTTTCACGATAAGTAAATCTTTCATCGCGAATCATCTGTTTAAGAACATTCATCATATTTAATTGTAAAAATAAGTATTCAACCTTGCCATCAATATTTTCAAAAACAATCTCATCATTATGATAAGACAATGTAAATTGACCATCAATATCTAAAATATTTCCCTGATATAAAACAGTTGCTTTTATTTTCACATGATCACTTATTTTCAATACTAATTCTTTAACCGTTACATCCAGGAAATTTTGACATACATACTCTAGCCAGACTTTTACTTCATTTTCATTTAAAATCATTGTATTATATCACCTATATATTATATGTTTCGTCAAAAAAATCATGTCTTCATAATCACCTTAATATTCATTAAAAATAAATTCAATTTCTTTTCTATTATTTGTTTGTGATAAAGCTAACATTAATAAGACTCTTGCTTTTTGAGCTGAAAGAGTATTTGCAGAAATACAATACTTATGAGGATCAAAAATTTGATCATCAAAAACAATTCCATTAGGAACACGTGATGCTCTAACAAAAATAATACCTCTTTGAGACAAGGCATTAATAGCATCTATCCAACTTTGACTGTAATTACCATTACCTGAACCAACAATAACAATACCTTGATGCTCTTTAGCAAGGTAATATAATATATCAGTTGATGCTCCAGCATAGAAATAAACAATCGCCACCTTTGGTAATATCTCTAACTGATTTTGAGAAAAACGAGAGTGTATCGTATGTTTTTTAAAAGAAGTTGAAAAGAAATATACTTCATTATCTTGCATATATCCCAAGCAACCAAATCCTTTGTGATCAAAAGCATCGATTTTATAATTATTAACCTTTTGAATATCTCTCCCAGAAAAAATAGTATTAGAAAAAAGCCCCATAACACCTTGATTTCTTGCCTGAGGACAAATTGCTAAAGAAACTGCCTGATATAAGTTATATGGTCCATCAGCACCGGTAGCAGTAGCAGGGCGCATAGCGCCAGTAATCACAATAGGTTTATTGGTATATAATGTTAAAGTTAAAAAATAAGCTGTTTCATCTAAGGTATCTGTTCCGTGGGTAATTACAAGTCCATCAATTTTAGGATCTTTAACGAGATTATTAATATAATTTGCTAAAACAATCCATTTTTGTGGATTCATCTCATTACTATCAATATTCATCAACTGATATTCTTGAATATTTGCAACATCTTTAATCATTGGGATTGATTCAATAACTTCATCAATATTCATTTCTCCTGCATGATAAGCCACAGTTTTTCCTTTTTGACCTGTTCCAGCAATGGTTCCTCCTGTTGCAACAATTGCTACTGTTTTCATAACTCTCACCTTCCTTACTTGATAAATCATATATGAATTTTCATCAATATTCAACCTTTTCATAAATATAATGCTCGACTCTCAAAAAAATAAACAAAATAAAAAGACACTTTCTTCCTCCTGCAAAATAGTGCCTTCATAACCGACATACTTCTAACATACTTCCTCCGCTATTTCATATCTTGTATCATATATCCTTCTTCGATCATTGGTTTGAAATCGTCACAAACATCTTTACTTAATACATTTTCTATTTGAATAAAGAGTATCGGTGTAAAATCGTTATCCAATACTGAGCATGGATTATCTTGCATAATACGAAGAATAATCTTTAAATCGCTATCTTCAATAACGATATTATGACTCAAACAAAGTTTCCTCAAAACCTTCCAAGTCAATCGCTGTAGTTTGTGATTTAAGCTACCATTAAACATAAAATTACCTCCTATCTTATTTTAAAATTTAATTTCCTTTATAAATATATTATAATACTTAATAAAATAAATAACAACGTACAAACCATTAAGTTCTGTTTAATTTTATTCTAAATTATGTAAATTCACTCATATTTGAAGTATTTCATTATGAAAGCTGAATATCGCAATTCAATCCATTCTAAAAAACTTATCAAAAGCTCATTTATTCAATTACTCAAAGAAAAACAAAAAAAATTACCATTACAGATATTACCAAAAGGATTAATATTAGTCGAGGAACCTTCTACACACATTACAAAGACATCTTCGATTTAATCGAATGTTATCAAAAAGAATTTGTTGATAATTTTTCCGTTTTTATACAAAATTATTCTTTTGCTGATCGTTTAAATATCTTAATCGATTACAGTGTATCCTTACTGCAAAAAGATATTTATAAAACTTGAGTCTATCAAGATTTATCATTTTCATTTTTATAAAGTATAAGCAACGCTTTGGTCGTTGAACTGATTCGTGACCATGATGTTAATGAGCAAACCATTTACGCTATAAACATTTACATATTTGTAAGGGACTTGATGATTCTAAACTCAATCAATTAGCAAATATTAAAACAGCTTTATCAAAACTTGTCTATTAAGGTCCTTTATTAAAATAAATATTCATTTTGTTTGAACGTTATTGCAAACTTACTCAAAGATTTGCCATAATATTACTATAGAAAATCACCATACTAGGTGATTTTCATTTATTATATTTTCCATATATACAATAAAAAGAGACTGTAAAGAAAAAAGAAGCTATAGAAACAACTTTATATTCAGAAAAAGTTGTTTTATTATAGCCTCTATTTTATTATCATTATAATTCTTCACCATTTGTTTCAATTACATGTTTATACCAATCAAATGATTTCTTCTTACTTCTAGAAAAGTCTCCATCATGAGCATTATTATAGTTAACATATATGAAACCATAACGTTTATCATATTCACCTGTAGAAGCAGAAACAATATCAATTGGAGACCACATTGTATATCCTAACAAATCAACGCCATCATAATCAACAGCATCTCTCATTGCTTCAATATGTGCGGATAAGTAATCAATACGATATTGGTCATCAACTGTTCCATCTTCTTCTTTCTTATCATAGGCACCAAATCCGTTTTCTACAATCATCATTGGTAATTCAAAACGATCATAGAACCAGTTCAAACACCAACGAAGTCCTAATGGATCAATTTGCCATCCCCAATCGCTTGCTTTTAAATAAGTATTTCTAACAAAATCTTCAGCAGAGTAATCAAATGTCTTTTCATTACGGCCTTGATACTTAGAAGCATAGCTCATGTAATAAGAGAATCCAATATAATCAACACAACCTTCAGCCAAAGCTTTTTCATCTTCAGGCAAGATAAAGTTCTTATATCCTTTTCTCTCAAATTTCTTTAACATATGTTTTGGATAATGTCCACGTGTATGCACTTCTACATACCAATATTTCTGATGCATAGCACCTAAAGCGTTCATAACATCTTCTGGATTTGGTGATGCAGGATATACTCCATTCATACCAATCATACAACCAACTTTTAAATCAGGATTAATTTCATGTGCTGCTTTAACAGCTAAAGCAGAAGCAACCAATTCATGATGAGCTGATAAATACATTAAGTATTCAGCATCGTCACCCTCTTCAAGTAAAACTGCTCCTTCTTGAATTAAGTTATGTTGATTAACATCAGCTTGATTATTAATTTCATTAAAAGTCATCCAGTATTTCACTTTATTTTGATATCTTTCAAAACATACTTTAGCAAATTTAACAAAGAAATCAATACAACGACGATCAATAAATCCTTTGTATTCAGTAGCTAAATGATATGGTAATTCAAAGTGAGATAATGTCACAACAGGCTCAATTCCATATTTATGACATTCATCAAATAAATCATCATAAAATTTCAAACCTGCTTCATTAGGCTCTTCATCATCACCATTAGGGAAAATACGTGTCCATGCAATAGAAGTTCTAAATGCTTTAAATCCCATTTCAGCCATTAAAGCAATATCTTCTTTATAACGATGATAGAAATCAATACCTACATGATTAGGATAATCTTCTCCTTCAATAACTCCTTTTGTTAAACGTCTAGGAGCACCTGTAACGTTATCACCAGCAGTTTCAACGTCTGAGCAACTCACCCCTTTACCATCTTCATCCCAAGCACCTTCTGCTTGATGGGCAGCAATAGCTCCACCCCATAAAAAATCCTTTCTAAAACCCATGTGTTTTTCCTCCATTTCATATATTTATTATACTATTGTTCATAAAATTTGAAAATAAAAAACAGTAGTTTTAATAAAATTATATTTTCAAAACAACTTCCTTAACCCCCTGCATAATAGCCTTTATTTCTGTTTCAGAAGTATTATCCAAATGGATATCACATATATAAGTCACAACACATTGATATTTAATAACAGCTACTTTCACATACATTTGAACAACAACATCATCCTTATCCGTTTTAAACGCAAATAAAAAAATCTTTTCCCATTCTTGGCATTGTTCTTTTGATTTCAATATTTCTCATCTCACCCAAATCCTCTCTTTGTTTATAAAGCAATACAGAGGGTCAAAAGGCTCTCTATTTCTAACGTTTAAATTGATCAACAGTTATGATAAAACGTGATAAAATTTTTCGACAATGTGTATTTCTATATCATCAATTGATTTTGGCAACTGATAATAAGTCAACATCGGTGGCATAATCATAATTTAAGCAAGATATTCCAAATTATCTAAATGATTGGATGATAACGATGATTATCCGGCAATAAGAACCAACGATCTTTGTTCTTTAATCATCACATCACAAGTACGTAATAAAAGATTATCTGTATAACCACTAAAAATTCCGGCAATTGCTTTCATTGAACATGAAATCACAACCATACCATCCACTTCAAAAGTTCAACTTGCAATACTTGCACCCATATTCATATTATCATAAACAACAGTTACCAAGGCAATGATTTCTTCTAAAATCTCATGTATTCCTAAGCAATTGTCACTTGAGCATTACGACTCATTACTCAATGAGTTTCAACATCTTGATAATTTCACAATTCTTTTAGCAATCTTATCACAAGGAGGGCTTCCTACTTGCACCATTTATTCCTACAACAATGTTTTCTATCAATCTCCGTATGATTATATAAACATATCTGGTAACTAGTGAGCAGGATCCCCACCTATAAACTGTGTTCTTTCAATTTCTTCTTTTTTAATCGAATGGTGCTATACAATCGAAGATAGCTTTACAGCTAACTTCTTTAGTACAAATATGTGGAGAAAATTCAGGCATTGCCTTTCTAGTGTTAGAATTCTTATCTTCACGAACACATTTATATGGAAGGATTTCTACTTCAACAACATATTCAGCATTTGAAATTGCATTCTAGGAAATAATTAAACATTCATCAAGTTAAACACTAATGGCAACAGCAAGCTGTCATTCATCATAACCTAAAGGTGTCTTAGGTGACTCAATGCATGTTCTAATTTCAATAGCAGGCTACTCCAATACTAACAGAAATAGGCAATGGTTTACCTTTCGCTTCTGCTAATTCTCTAAAATAACCAATATGACGTGCTCCTGGTTGTAAGAAAATCGAAATTTCATCTTTTGATTGGTTGCACATACGATGAATTGTTATACCAAATTCACCTGTCTCAAGATTTAATGCATAGCACATTCCTAAAGTGATATAAACTCCAGCATCTTCTCATGTATTTGTTGGTGCTAGAACCAATTTTCTAATATCAAAATCTAAGTCATCAGTAAAAATATTTTACTTCTTGGCATTTGGCTTATTCAGGTGGAATCACAACCGGTAAAATCAGATCCTTTACTGAATCTTTCAATAAAAATCCTAATTTTTTAGATCACAATCCAATAAATATCCAACTCTTTTACGATTTATTAAAATACAATCGTAACTCTCGCACCAGAATCTCCTATAATATGATTGAAAATCATCGCTGCCCTTCTTGTGTTGGATACATGAATTTTCCACCAACTCTTTCATAACAGTAAACACCAGAAAGTTCTCTCAAAGGATCAACTTCTACATTTGTTTCAACTAATTGACCATCAATAGATTGTCATAATTCTAAAGCAGAACATAGATCATTCACTTTTTTATTTGTCATTTTCTTTCCTTTCTCTAATTCACACCTATTATAACATTTATAATAAATAAACAATTTTCATTTGAAGACAAGGAACTATTACGTCATAAAACAATAAATCACCAAATTTGACTATAAAAATTTTCAATTATTCTTATTACTTCGTTAAACTAAAAAAAGAGCTTCTATCATTTCTTTTAAGCTCTTTTTTTGTTTCCTATTAATCTTCTTCAATATGTTCTAAACCTTGATCAATAATTGTACGCACATGGGCATCGGATAAAGAATAAAATATCGATTTACCTTCTCGACGACTTTTGACTAACTTATTCTGTTTTAAAATTTTTAACTGATGAGAAATGGCGGATTGTGTCATATGCAATGCTTCTGCTAAATCACACACGCAAACCTCTGCTTCAAACAATACAAATAGAATTTTCATACGCGTTGAATCACCAAATACTTTAAACAATTCAGCCAAATCATAAAGTTCTTCCTCAGGAGGCATTTTTTCTTCAACAATTTTTAATAATTCCTCATGAACTTCAACCGAATCACAACATTCTATCTTTTGATTGTCCATTTCAATTTTCTCCTTTTATAAATGACTGACATAAAGTGCACGCATTGCATTCAATACCGCAATAACCATAACACCCACATCAGCAAATATTGCCATCCACATATTAGCCAAACCAAAAGCACCTAATATTAAACAAATAAATTTCACACCAATTGCAAAATAAATATTCTCATAAACAATATGCATACATCTCTTTGCAATTTTAATTGCTTTTGCAATCTTTAATGGATCATCATCCATTAATACCACATCAGCTGCTTCAATAGCTGCATCGCTACCTAATGCTCCCATTGCGATTCCAATATCAGCTCTTGATAATACCGGGGCATCATTAATACCATCACCTACAAAAACAACCTTTTCCTTTTGATCCTTATATGCCAAAATATCTTCGATACATTTCACTTTATCTCCTGGCAATAATTCACTATGAACTTCATCAATATTTAATTGCAAAGCAACTTGTTGTGCAACTTGATGAGTATCCCCTGTTAACATAACCGTTTTCTTAATACCAATTTTCTTTAATGATTCAATGGCTTCCAGCATATGTGGTTTCAACAAATCAGAAATCAAAATATGACCAGCATAAGCATCATCAATTGCAATATGAACAATTGTTCCAACACTATGACAATCCATGTACTCAACACCAATTTTTTGCATCAGTTTACGATTACCTACTGTAACACGATGATCATCAATTTGTGCAATAACACCATGTCCACTTATTTCTTGTACATTTTGAATTCTTTTTCTATCAATATCTTTACTATATGCTTTTTGTAAACTTTTACTAATAGGATGTGTTGAATAACTTTCTGCCAAAGCAGCATATTCTAATAACTGATCAACATCTATCGTTGCATGATGCACACCACTCACTTCAAAAACACCTTGCGTCATTGTTCCTGTTTTATCAAAAACAACGTATTTTGCCTGTGCTAATGTTTCTAAATAATTAGATCCTTTTATCAACACCCCTTCATGACTCGTTCCACCAATGCCAGCAAAAAAACTTAAAGGAACACTAATTACCAGAGCACAAGGACAACTAATAACAAGAAACGTTAATGCACGAAATATCCAATCTCCCCAATGAGCAGGAATTTGCAAAATAATCATACTGACTAAAGGTGGTATAAAAGCTAAAGCAAGAGCACTATAACAAACTGCAGGAGTATAATATTTCGCAAACCTTGAAATAAAATTTTCTGATTTTGATTTTTTAGAACTTGCATTCTCAACTAAATCTAAGATTTTAGAAACCGTCGATTCACCAAACTCTTTCGTTGTTTGAATTTTGATGAGACCATTCAAATTGATGCACCCACTCATCACTTCATCCCCAATCTCAACTTCACAAGGTAAACTTTCACCTGTTAAAGCACTCGTATTGAGAGTTGTCTTTCCTTCAACAATAATCCCATCAATAGGAACTTTTTCACCCGGTTGAACAATAATCTCTTGTCCAATTTCTACTTCATCAGGATCGACTTGTTCAATCTCACCTAAAGCATTTTCAATATTTGCATAATCTGGACGAATATCCATTAAATCACTAATATTTCGACGACTTTTTCCAACAGCATAACTTTGAAATAATTCACCAATTTGGTAAAATAGCATAACTGCCGTTCCTTCTTTATAATCACCCAAAGCAATGGCTCCTACTGTTGCTACTGCCATTAAAAAGTTTTCATCAAAAATCTGTTTATTCAAAATTCCTTTAATCGCTTTCCTTAAAATATCATAACCAATAATAAGATAAGGAATCATATATAACAAAAATTCAATATAGCCTTCTACAGAAATAAATCCCAAGATAACAATCAATATCAAAGAAATTGCAATTCTCCACAAAATCTTTTTCTGTTTCTTATTCATACATAACCCCTCCTTAAAACAGGCCACATCTTATTATAAGAATATTTCGCAGTCATCCTCAACAATCTTACAATTTTTAACAACACGTTGCATAACTTCTTTATGATCAGCTCCTTCTTCAAATTCCACAATCATTTTTAAAGTCATAAAATTAACAACTGCATTTTTTACTCCTTCTGTTTTCTTTGTTGCTTCTTCCATTTTATTTGCACAATTAGCACAATCAACATCAATTTTGTAAGTCTTTTTCATCTTTCTCTCTCCTTTTTATTTTTATATGAACAATTGTTCATACGTTAATTTTATTATATCATTGTTTTCCCTATTGTCAAGTTATATAACTTTTATTTTAAAAATTAAATAAAAAGACAATAACCTTAAAACTCGTTATTGCCTTTCATATATTATGACTCAATTAATTCAATCAATTCTTCTAATGATTTTTTCCCAAAAACAACCTTCTTTTGATCAATCACTATACATGGTACACTCATAATATTATATTGTTCTTTATATTCTGGATAATGCGCTAAATCATAGATATGTGATTCAATCTGTTGATTCTCAATAGCAATGCGTTGTATTGATTGAACAACTTCAGGACACATCGTACATGATAAAGAAACAAACACCTGAATATAATGAGTTTTTAAATGGTGAATCTTTTGTAGCAGCTCTTCTTTAATTGGTTGCCCTGATGAGGCAACATTATATATAGCTAAAACAAAAGAATTGAACTCATGCCCACCAGGAATCAAATGGTATTGCAAACCAATTGATTTTTGTTGAGCGTCACAAAAATCAATATAAGATTGATCGCTCTTTTTGACAATGGTATGTATATGTGGTGATAAAGCCGCAAACTCTTCAGTAAAGCTTTTTAGTTCCTGTGAAAAAGAATGATCATTAACATAAGTCATCAAATAAATATCCTTACTAAGCTTGTCAAGGATAGGTTGTAATTGTTGCTTGATTTCTTGCGAAAGAAATGCATCTGAGGTTGTTTGTTGTTGAGAATGATTGTTTTGCTTTTTCACAACTTCAACAGTTTCAATAGCATGATGCTGTTTCATTTGCGCAATATATTTTTCTAATGATGTGGCAGCTATTGCTCCATCACTAACTGCCGTCACAACTTGTCTTAATTCCTTATCACAAATATCACCAGCACCATAAACGCCGTCTATATTTGTTTTTTGATAACGATTCGTTAATAAATAGCCTTGATCATTTAATGTCAATTGATCCTTAAAGATATCATTAGCTGGAACATATCCTACAAATACAAAGATTCCAAATCTTTGATTATCTTTCACTTCATAACGCCAAGTTGTCTGATTTTGATTATTTCTAAAAACGGCATATTCTAGTTGTTGATGCCCACCGGCTTCAATAATCTCAGTTTCAAAAATTGTCTCTATTTGTGGATGGGCTCGTACTTCATCAGCAATGCTTTTCGCACACGTAAAATCTTCTTCGCGAACAATCATTGTGACTTTAGTTGCATACTGCGTCAAGAATATTGCTTCTTCACAAGCGGCAAAACCACCACCAATGACAAACAGTTCACAACCCTCAAAAAATTCACCATCACAAGTCGCACAATAAGCAATACCTCGTCCTTGAAATTCTTTTTCACCAGGAAAACCAAGTTTTCTTGGTGAAGCCCCAACAGCCAAAACCAAACCTATTGATTCAAATGTCCCTTGATCAGTGATGATTTTTTTAATTGGATCATCTAATTCTAATGAGTCAACTTGAGCGATTTTAAATTCAGCTCCAAAGTTTTGAGCTTGCTGACGCATTTTCGTTGTTAGCCCTTCGCCAGAATCTTCTAAAACACCAGGATAATTCACAATTTCAGATGTAATTGTAATCTGACCACCAAATTTCTCTTTTTCGATAACGAGAACACTATATTTTGCTCTCGTTAAATAAATAGCAGCTGAAAGTCCTGCAGGACCTCCACCAACAATAATTGCATCATAAATCTGTCTCATTAAATCATACCTACTAAATCAAGAGATGGTTTTAATGTTTGTTCTCCTGGTTTCCATTTTGCTGGACATACTTCATCACCATGTTCATAAACAAATTGTGAAGCCTGTACTCTTCTTAACAATTCTTCAGCATTTCTTCCTACATTACCAGCGATAACTTCATAAGCAACAATTTTTCCTTCAGGATTTAAAATAAAAGTTCCTCTTTCTGCCATTCCATCTGCTTCAATATAAACATCTAAATCTTTTGCTAATTGAGCAGTTGGATCCGCTAACATTGGATATTGAATCTTTTGAATTGTTTTTGATGTATCATGCCAAGCTTTGTGTACATAATGCGTATCACATGAAACCGAATAAATTTCACAATTTATTTTCTTGAACTCATCATATTTATCTGCCAAATCTTCTAATTCAGTTGGACAAACAAAAGTAAAATCAGCAGGATAAAAGAAGAAAACATTCCATTTCCCTAATAAATCCTTTTTACAAATCTCTTTAAATTCTCCATTCATAAATGCATGTGCTTTAAAATCTTGTATTTCTTTTCCTATTAATGACATTTTTCTTACCTCCAATTATATTCTTTACATTTATCATTAAATTATACTTTAATTTTTAGTTAGCTTATGCTAATTTCCTACAATTTATCATATTTATATATTTCATGCAATCAATATGCTCATAACTTATATTAAACAAAAAACAGCCAACTTAGGCTGTCTTACTATCGCTTTCTCCATTTCATTAAAAAAGCTGAATTAATAATCACAAAAACCGATCCAGCATTATGAACCAATGCTCCACCAACTGGATTCAAAATTCCAGTCATAGCCAAAATAATTGCAAGAAAATTCAATCCCATAGAAAATGACAAATTAAAAACAATAGTTCTCATCATTTTTTGTGATAAAGCTATTAAATGATGAAATTCATGAATTTCATCATTAACCAAAACAATATCAGCAGCATCCACCGCAATATCACTACCAATTCCACCCATCGCAATACCAACATTAGCTTTTTTCAAAGCCGGTGCATCATTAATACCATCACCAATCATACACACATTTTGATTTTGCTGTTGACAAGTTTCAATATATTTTAATTTATCTTCTGGTAAACATTCTGCATGAAATTCTAAAATATTTAACTTATTAGCAATTGTTTCAGCTGTACGATAATGATCACCAGTTAATAAAACTGTCTCTATTCCTATATGATGAAATGTTTCAATCATCTGATAACTTTCTTGACGAATTGTATCTGTTAAGACAAGATAACCCACTAAACATCTATCAATGGCTATATAAATCACTGTACTTCCCTGAAGAATAAAATCATTTGTTTGTTGTTTAACTTTTGATGATAAAGAAATATGATAATCTTCTAAAAGTTTTTGATTTCCAGCCAATATTTCCTGATGATCAATAGATGCTAAAACACCTTTCCCTACAAATAATTGAAATTGATCACATTGTGATTGCAATGCTCCGTTTTCTTCTTTATAACATTTCACAATAGCTTTTCCCAAAGGATGTTCTGAACAACTCTCTACCACCGCTACTTTTTCATAAAGTTCTTCCTTAGTATATGTATCTACCAAACTTTCGACTTTTGTTACTACTAAAATACCATATGTAAGTGTTCCAGTTTTATCAAAGGTTACTTTTTTAACTTTTGCTAATCTTTCTAATGCATCTCCAACCCTTACTAAAAAGCCATGCTCCGTTGCATTACCACTCGCTGCAATAATAGCAGTTGGTGTTGCTAATACAAGGGCGCAAGGACAAAATACGACCAAAATCGTCACTGAACGAATGAGTTGACCTGTTAGCAGCCAAGTTAAAATAGCCACAGTTAAAGCAATCACAACAATCCATGTCGCCCAACGATCAGTCAAACTTACAATTTTTGCTTTTCCAGCATCGGCAGATTGAACAAGCTTAATCATTCTTTGCAAGGAACTGTCTTCGCCAACTTTGGTAGCTTTCATATCAAAGACACCAAATTGATTTAAAGTGCCACTACATACCTTATCACCTACCGTCTTATCCACAGGTAACGATTCTCCTGTCATTACTGATTGATTTATAGATGTTTCACCATTTAAAATAATTCCATCAACCGGAATCATTTCCCCTGGTAAAACACGAACAATATCATTAACACAAACCTTTTGAACATCAACTATCTTTTCTTGTTGATCTACAATAACTCTTGCCGTATGAGGTGTTAAGCGAATCAATTTTTCAATACCAGCATTTGCTTTAGCAACTGTTAAATCTTCTAATAGAGCCCCTAGTTGCATAATAAAAGCAATCTCTCCTGCCGCAAAATATTCACCAATAAACACTGATGCTAATAAAGCCAAAGATACCAATACATCTGCTTTTATATCAAATCGAGTAACCAAACCAATGATAGCCTCAATAATAATTGGTAAACCACATAAAACAATAGCTATCCAACTTGCCTCAAAAGGCAAAAAATCAAAAAAACTCATCACTAAGGCTATTAAAGATATAAGCAATAAAACAATTTCTTTCTTGATACCTCCCCACTCTAAAAAGCTCTCTAATTTCTTAACCATAAAATCCCTCCTAATACCCATAGGGGTATATGTTTATATATATTGTATAATGATTATGATAAATTGTCAACAAAATAAAAACAGTCTTTCGACTGCTATTTCATATTCGCAAAACGTTCCACCGCTTTTGTAAAATTTTTAATTGTTTGATCTGCATCTCCATGTTCGATACCATCACGTACACAATGTTGAATATGTCCTTCTAAAATCACTTGACCTGTTTTATGTAAAGCTGATTTAGCTGCATTGATTTGTGAAAGTACGTCCTCACATGGAACATCTTCATCTATCATTCGATCAATTGCTTGAACCTGTCCAATAATTTTCTTTAATCTTCGATGAAGATTATCGGCATCCATACACTGTCTCATCTGCATACGCCTCCTTAAATACCCTATCAAGTATATGTATATACTACTTGATGAATCATAAAAAGTCAAGTAACATAGACGAGATAAAAGAGAATAGAAATATTCAACAATAGAAGTAGTAGACATTAATTTTCATCATCATACACAAGTCGAGGTTTTTTCTTTGCGTACACAGGTCATTGTTTTTT
>CAYSWW010000031.1:0-16367 GCA_964434915.1 uncultured Coprobacillus sp. | reverse complement strand
ATAAAAAACAATACAGATAGTGAAACATCACCTTCTGCATTGTTTTTAATTATTTATTCATCTACATCATCTTGATCAAAAACTTCGTCAATTGCAGCTCCTGGTGCAACCATTGGAAAAACTTTATCGTCTTTTTGAATAATACATTCAATGACAACCGGTCCACCATAATCCATAGCTTCTTGAATAGCAGGAGCAACTTCTTCTTTCTTTGTAACTTTTATAACTTTGCATCCTAAACCTTCTGCAGTTTTACAGAAATCCACTTTATCCTCTAAAACTGTTGCTGAATAACGTTTGCCATAAAATAATGTTTGCCATTGTCTAACCATTCCTAAAACATGATTATTTAAGACAACTTGTATGATTGGGACATTATATCTAGATACAGTCGCAAGTTCAATCAAATTCATTCTAAAACATCCATCACCAGCAATATTGAAAACATATTGTTCTGGTTTTGCATATTTTGCACCAATAGAAGCACCAAGTCCATAACCCATAGTTCCAAGACCACCACTTGTTATTAATTGACGTGGTCTTTTAAAATGATAATATTGTGCTGCCCACATCTGATTTTGTCCAACTTCTGTACAAATGATAGCATTGTTATCTGTTAAAGCTTCAATTTGTTCGATAACATATGGTCCAGTTAAAACATCTGTGTTATAGGTTAATGGATATTGTTCTTTTAAAGCTCGCATTTCTTTAAGCCATTGTGGATGACTTTGATTTTTCAAAAGCAAATTCAAAGCACTCAACACACTCTTTGCATCTCCAACAATGCCTAAATCCACATTCACATTTTTATTGATTTCTGCAGAATCAACATCAATATGAATAATCTTAGCATGTCTAGCAAATTCCTTAGCATTTCCTGTCACACGATCACTAAATCTTGCTCCAATAACAATTAATAAATCACATTCAGATACACCTAAATTACTTGTTTTCGTCCCATGCATACCTAACATTCCGGTATAACGAGGACTTGTTCCATCAAAAGCACCTTTACCCATGAGAGTATCTGTTACTGGTGCATCAATTTTTTCAACAAAATCTCTTAATTCTTGAGAAACATCGGCTGCAATCGCTCCTCCACCAACAAAAACAAATGGTTTTTGACTTGCTTCAATCATTTCTATAGCTTTCTTAATAGATTCTGTTGGGTATGTATAGCTTCGTCTTTCCACAGCAACTGGATTTTCAGGTTTATATTCACAATGGGCAATAGTTACATCTTTTGTAATATCTACCAACACCGGTCCTGGTCTACCTTCTTTTGCAATTTGGAAAGCTTTTCGAATTGTTGAAGCTAAATCTTCAACTTTCTTGACAATAAAATTATGCTTTGTAATAGGCATTGTTACTCCAGTTATATCAATTTCTTGGAAACTATCCTTTCCTAATAATGGCACAGCAACATTGGCTGTAATCGCAACAATAGGAATAGAATCCATATAAGCAGTGGCTATCCCTGTAACAAGATTCGTTGCTCCTGGTCCACTTGTGGCCATACAAACACCAACTTTGCCTGAAGCACGGGCATAACCGTCAGCCGCATGAGAAGCCCCTTGTTCATGAGAAGTCAAAACATGGTTAATCTTATCCTGATATTTATATAAACTATCATAGACTTCCAGAATTGTTCCTCCTGGATACCCAAACACAGTATCAACACCTTGTTCAAGTAAGCATTCAACAACGATATCTGACCCTTTCATCTCCATAGATTTCCTCCTTATTTATTCTTTGGCTTTTAATACGGCTCCTGTATTTGCTGAAGTCACCATTGAAGCATATTTCTTTAAATATCCTTTCACTTCAGTTTTATTTGGTTTAAAGCCAACTTTTCGTTTTTCAAATTCTTTTTCATCAACTAAAACATTAATCTTATGATGAGGGATATCAATTTCAATCATATCTCCCTCTTGCACAAAGGCAATTGGTCCACCCACTGCTGCTTCTGGTGAAACATGTCCAATTGAAGCACCACGTGTTGCACCAGAGAAACGTCCATCAGTAATTAAAGCAACATCTTTATCTAATTCCATACCAGCAATTTCACTTGTAGGTGATAACATTTCTCTCATTCCCGGTCCACCTTTAGGACCTTCATATCGTATAACAACAACATCCCCTGCTATAATCTTTCCACCACGAATGGCTTGAATAGCTTCTTCTTCACTATCAAACACTCTAGCCGGTCCTGTATGTTGCATCATTTCTGGAGCAACAGCACTTTGTTTAACCACACAACTATCGGGTGCTAAATTTCCTTTCAATACTGCAATTCCACCTGTCTTCATATAAGGATTATCAACAGGTCGAATGATTGTTGGATTTAAATTAACGCATCCAGCAATATTTTCTTTCAATGTATGTGTTGTACATGTCATGACATCTGTATGCAAAACACCAATCGAATCTAATTCATTCATCACAGCATATACGCCACCAGCTTCATTTAAGTCCTCCATAAATGTATCTCCGGCTGGTGCTAAATGACATAAATTTGGAACTTTTTGGCTAATTTCATTAGCCACCTCTAAATCCAAGTCAATACCTGCTTCATATGCAATTGCTGGTAAGTGTAACATTGAATTTGTTGAACATCCTAAAGCCATATCAACAGTTAAAGCATTTAAAAAAGCTTCTTTTGTCATAATATCTCTTGGTTTAATATCTTGTTCAACCAATTTCATAATTTGCATACCAACATGTTTAGCAAGTCTTAATCTTTCACTATAAACAGCTGGAATTGTTCCATTTCCTTTTAATCCCATACCTAAAACTTCAGTCAAACAGTTCATTGAATTAGCTGTATACATTCCAGAACAAGAACCACAAGTAGGACATGCCTTTTCTTCAAACTCTTTCAATTTTTCTGCTGTAATTTTACCAGCATTATATTGTCCTACTGCTTCAAATAAAGAAGATAAACATGTTTGCTTTCCATCTAATCTTCTTCCAGCTAACATTGGACCTCCACTGACAAAAATCGTTGGAATATTGATTCTTGCAGCTGCCATCAATAAACCTGGAACGTTCTTATCACAATTTGGAATCATAACCAACCCATCAAATTGATGAGCATTTGTTAAACACTCAGTACTATCACAAATCAATTCTCTTGTAACCAATGAATATTTCATCCCTGTATGGTTCATGGCAATACCATCACATACAGCAATAGCCGGAACTTCAATTGGCGTTCCTCCAGCTAAATATATTCCTTTTTTAACTGCTTCACAGATTTTATCTAGATTCATATGACCAGGAACAATTTCATTATATGAATTAACAACCCCGATCAAAGGTCTCTCTAATTCCTCTTCAGTTAATCCTAATGCATTAAATAATGATCTATGAGGTGCTCTTTCAATCCCTTTTTTGACATTATCACTCTTCATTATGTAACCTCCATTATAAGTTTTCAACAATTAAATCTCCCATTTGTGAACAAGAGACTTCCTTATTTCCTTCTGACATAATATCAACAGTACGATATCCCGCTTTTAACACTTTTTCAATCGCATCTTCAACATCATTCGCTTCTTGATCCATATCAAAAGAATAACGTAACATCATAGCTACTGATAAAATCGTTGCAATTGGATTGGCAATATTCTTTCCAGCAATATCCGGTGCACTACCATGACTCGGTTCATACATTCCAAATGAATCATCTCTTAACGATGCACTTGATAACATACCAATAGACCCTGTTATCATGCTCGCTTCATCACTCAATATATCCCCAAACATATTCTCAGTTAAAATAACATCAAATTGATGAGGATTTTTAACTAATTGCATTGCACAATTATCAACTAACATATGTTCTAATTTAACTTCCGGATAATCTTTTGCCACCTCATTAACAACTTTTCGCCATAAACGAGAAGAGTCTAAAACATTTGCTTTATCAACACTCGTCACTTTTTTACGACGTTTCATCGCAATATCAAAACCACGTTTGGCAATTCTTCTTATTTCAGATTCACTATAGATTAAATTATCATGTGCAACTAACTGACCATCAATTTCTTTTGTCTCTCTATCCCCAAAATATAATCCACCTGTCAATTCACGCATGATCATCATATCAAAACATTCCTCTGTTAACTCTTCTTTTAAAGGACAGGCTTCTTTTAACTCATCATATAAATAAGCCGGTCTTAAATTAGCAAACAAACCTAAAGCTTTTCTTATTTTCAATAAGCCTGCTTCTGGTCTTAAAGAAGGAGCTAGCTTATACCAAGGTGATGTTGTCGTATCACCACCAATAGATCCTAATAAAACAGCATCACTTGCTTTCGCTATCTCAATAGCTTCATCTGTTAAAGGTACACCATGAACATCAATAGAAGCACCACCCATTAAAATATCAGTATACTTGAAAGTATGATGATACTTTTCCGCAACCGCATTAAGAACCTTAATCGCTTCATTCACAATCTCAGGTCCAATTCCGTCTCCTTTAATGACTGTAATTTTTTTTTCCATCATGTTATCCTTTCTTTTCATTCACATAATTCACTAAACCATCTATCTGAATCATTTTTTGTAAAAATTCAGGGAATGCTTGTGATTGATATTCTTTATTTTTTGTTATATTGTAAATTTTACCAGTATCAAAATCAATTTCTACTTCATTTCCTTCATCTATATCATCAACTGCTTCTTCACATTCAAGAATAGCAAATCCAATATTAATTGAATTACGATAAAAAATTCTCGCAAATGATTTCGCAATAACACAAGAGACCCCTGCTGTTTTCAATGCTAAAGGGGCATGTTCACGTGAAGACCCACACCCAAAGTTCTTACCTGCTACCATAATATCTCCCGGTTTAAGTCTTTCTACAAATGTTGGATCAATATCCACCATTGCATGACTTGCGAGTTCTTTTGCATCAAATGAATTTAAATATCTTGCAGGAATAATAACGTCAGTATCAACATTATCTCCATATTTTAAAACCGTTCCATTTGTTCTCATTATTCTCCCACCTTTCTTGGATCAGCAATATACCCCGCAATGGCACTAGCCGCTGCAGTTTCTGGAGATGCTAAATAAATTAATGCTTCAGTATCTCCCATTCTTCCAACAAAGTTACGATTTGTTGTAGAAACACATTTCTCACCTTTAGCCATAACACCCATATGTCCACCCATACATGGGCCACAACTTGGTGTATTAAAAGCACATCCTGCTTCAACGAAAATCTCTGCCAATCCTTCACGAATACATTCAACAAAGATTTTTTGTGTAGCCGGAACAACCATTACACGCACTCTGTCAGCAACTTTCTTTCCTTTTAAAATAGCTGCTGCTTTACGCATATCACTCATACGTCCATTTGTACATGAACCAATAACGACTTGATCAATATAAATCTTTTCATTTTGATTAATTTCATCCATTGTATGAGCATTTCCTGGTAAATGAGGAAAAGCAACTGTTGGGACAATTTGTGATAAATCAATCTCAATAACATCATCATATACTGCATCATCATCTGCCTGATATTCTTTATATTCTTTGGTAGAATGTTCTTTCATATATTCACGTGTCAAATCATCAACTGGGAAAATTCCATTTTTTGCACCAGCTTCAATTGCCATATTACAAATCGTAAAACGATCATCCATTGATAATTCTGCTACACCTTCACCAGTAAATTCCATTGATTTATATAAAGCGCCATCAACACCAACAAGTCCAATAATATGCAAAATCACATCTTTACCACTTACATGAGGTTGTAAATGCCCCTTCAATACAAATTGAATTGCACTAGGCACCTTAAACCATAGTTCTCCAGTCGCCATTCCAGTCGCAATATCCGTTGTACCAACACCTGTTGAAAAAGCACCTAAAGCCCCATAAGTACAAGTATGCGAATCAGCACCAATAATACATTCTCCAGCAACAACAATTCCTTTTTCAGGTAAGATCGCATGTTCAACACCACATTTTCCTTGTTCCATATGATGTGTTAAACATTGATTCAAAGAAAATTCTCTAATAGCTTTTGAATTTTCAGCAGATTTAATATCCTTGTTTGGAGTAAAGTGATCAGGTACCAAAACAACCTTATCCTTATCAAAAACATGGTCTGTCATTTGATAAAAAATTGGTAACGCCATAGGTCCAGTAACATCATTAGCCATTACTACATCTAATTTTGCTTCAATTAATTGTCCTGCCGTTACCTCTTTAAGTCCAGCATGATCTGCTAATATTTTTTGTGTCATTGTCATTGACATCATCCATTCCCCCTATTCTTTCTTTGTATGTCATCACTAAGGAGTGATTCACTCCTTACTGAACACACACAAAGTGTGTGTATTAGTTATTAATTAATTTATCTTCATCAGACCAGCTATATAATTTTCTGATTTCCTTTCCAACTTTTTCAGAAAGATGATCTAAAGCTTTCTTACGCATTGCTCTAAAATGAGCTTGTCCTCCTGCTTCAGACATATCTAATAAGAAATCTTTTGCGAATGTACCATCTTGGATATCAGACAAAATTTTCTTCATAGCTTTCTTTGTATCTTCAGTAATAATCTTTGAACCAGTAATATAATCACCATATTCAGCAGTATTAGAAATAGAATATCTCATACCTTCAAAACCAGATTGATAAATCAAATCAACAATTAATTTCATTTCATGGATACATTCAAAATATGCATTTCTTTCATCATATCCAGCTTCAATCAATGTTTCAAACCCAGCTTGCATTAATGCGCAAACACCACCGCATAAGACTGCTTGTTCACCAAATAAATCAGTTTCTGTTTCTGTTTTAAACGTTGTTTCTAACACACCAGCTCTGGCTCCACCAATACCTAAAGCATAAGCCAAAGCAATATCTTGTGCTCTACCACTTGCATCTTGTTCAACAGCTACTAAACAAGGAACACCTTTTCCAGCTTGATATTCACTACGTACTGTATGTCCAGGGCCTTTTGGTGCAACCATTGTAACATCAACATTCTTTGGTGGAACAATTTGTCCAAAATGAATATTGAATCCATGAGCAAACATCAACATGTTTCCTTCTTCCAAATTTGGTTCAATTGATTCTTTATATAATTTTGCTTGTAATTCATCATTAATTAAAATCATAATGATATCAGCTTTCTTAGTAGCTTCAGCTGAAGTGTAAACTTCAAACCCTTGAGCCTCTGCTTTAGCCCAAGATTTAGAACCTTCATACAATCCAACAATGACATGTACTCCTGATTCTTTTAAATTCAATGCATGAGCATGCCCTTGAGACCCATAACCAATAATCGCAACTGTTTTTTCATCCAATAAAGACAAGTCACAATCAGATTCATAATAAATTTTTGCCATTTTTTAACCCCCTATTTTTTTGTTTTTATATCAAAATCATTAAGACCTCTCGCAATACCAGCTAATCCAGTACGCACAATCTCAACGACATTGAAACCATCTAACATTCCTAATAATCCATTGATTTTACTATGATTCCCTGTCACTTCAATAACAAGTGATCCTGGCGATACATCAACAATCTTTGCTCTAAAAATATCAACAATTGAAACAATATCGGCTCTTTCCGTTGCATTCGCTTCAACTTTTACTAAAACTAATTCACGATAAACTGATGAATCTTGAGGTAAAGCAAAGACTTCAATGACATCTTCTAGTTTTCGCACTTGTTTTTCTATTTGCTCAAGAGTTCGCTTTTCACCTCTCGCAAAAACTGTCATTCTAGAAATATTTACATCTTGTGTCGGACCAACAGTCAAACTATCAATGTTGTATCCTCTTCTTGCAAACAAACTGCTCACACGTGTTAAAACCCCTGAACTATTATAAACAAGAATTGATAAAATTAATTGTTCCATTGTTTATCCTTCCTTCTTTACATTTTTATGCAAACGATTCATTGCTGAAATCATTGCTTTAATAGTTGCGGTAGTAATATTTGGATGAACACCAACTCCAAATTCACAAACAGTACTTCCCTTTGGTCTTAATTGAACATAGGCTGCAGCCTTAGCAGAAGATCCAGAAGTTAAAGCATGTTCACTATAATCTAATAAATGCGTATATAAGAATTCTTCATTCGTATTGAAAGCATTCTTAACCGCATCAATTGGTCCATTACCATATCCGATTAATGTCTTTATTTCACCATGATCTTCAATCGTCACTTCAGCTCTTCTTTCATATTCACCTTCATCACTAACATCAATTAATTTTTGTCTAATAAATTTATAAGGTGTTTCTAAATCAATATATTCTTTCTTAAATGTATCATATATTCTTTCTGGAGAAACCTCCCCTTCGATTTCACTAATATTTTGAATCGCTTTCGCAAAATCAGCCTGCAAAGCTTTTGGTAAGTGATATCCAAATACTGTATCCATTACATATGCAACTCCACCTTTTCCAGATTGTGAATTGATACGCACAATTGGTTCATATTGTCTATTTAAGTCAGCTGGATCAATTGGTAAATATGGCACTTCCCAAACAGCATTACCTTTTTGATGATAAGCATACATTCCTTTATTAATTGCATCTTGATGACTTCCAGAGAAAGCAGTAAAGACAAGTTCGCCAGCATATGGTTGACGTGGAGGTACTTGCATTTTTGTACATTTTTCATAAGTTGCTTTTATTTGATTAATGTGGCTTAACTCTAATTTTGGATCAATACCATGAGTAAACATATTTAATGCTAAAGTTATGATATCGACATTTCCTGTTCTTTCTCCGTTACCAAATAAAGTTCCTTCTACTCTATCAGCTCCAGCTAATAATCCTAATTCTGTTGTTGCAATAGCACAACCTCTATCATTATGTGGATGTAAGCTGACGATGACTCTTTCTCTATCTTTGAAATTTCTACACATCCATTCGATTTGATCGGCATAAACATTTGGTGTATCCATTTCAACTGTTGATGGCAAATTAATAATGACTTTATTATCTTTTGAAGCTCCCCAAGCATCCATAACCGCATCACATACTTCTAATGCATAATCAACTTCTGTTCCGGTAAAACTTTCAGGTGAATATTCAAGGATGACTTTACCACTAAATTCTTCAGACAATTCTTTAACAAGTTTCGTTCCATCAACAGCAATCTGTTTGATTTCTTCTTTACTTTTATTAAAGACAACGTCTCTTTGTAAAACGGATGTAGAATTATAAATATGCACTATTGCTTTATCTAAGCCTTCTAATGATTCAAATGTTCTTCTTATCAAATGTTCTCTTGCTTGTGTTAAAACTTGAATTGTAACATCATCAGGAATCAAATGTTCATTAATTAATAATCTTAAAAAATCATATTCAATTTGTGAAGAAGACGGGAATCCTACTTCAATTTCTTTAAATCCTAAATCAATCAATAGTTGAAACATCTCAACTTTTTCTTCAATTTTCATAGGTGTAATCAAAGCTTGATTTCCATCACGTAAATCAACAGAACACCATGTAGGCACTTTTGTAATCTCATTGTCAGGCCATGTACGATCTTTTAACTTAATTGTTTCAAATTTCTTATACTTTTTATAATTCATCTTTTTCTCCTCCTATCCCTATATAATAAAAAATCTCGTCTCAATTATGAAAATAATTCATAATAGAGGACGAGAGTTATTCACTTCGTGGTTCCACCTCATGTTCATTATTACCTCACAGTAATAACCTTATCAAGTACGCTTGTTCAATAAGTTCATACTCTAGCGTGATAACGGTCGCAAGTTCCGTAGCAGCTTACTCCTATTGTTTCAGTGCTCCACTCAAGGATGAGTTCAATAATGAATAAACGATTTTTTACACCAACCAAAACCTCTCTTTGCTTTAAGTCATTACCTACTATTTCCTATCTCTGTATTTTCTTATAGGGTTGTTGTACTTATCATATAACTTTTTGAATTTGTAGTCAACAGTATTTTTGATTTTTCATATTTTTTGTATAGCAATAAATCTCTTCATATAATTTAGCTTTTTACAACAATTTCCAATTTTATTTATCAAAAGCGAGTTCAATTAATCGATCAATCAAATCACAATATTCAATCCCATAATCAGCAATTAATTGCGGATACATTGAAATTTTTGTGAATCCAGGCATCGTATTAATTTCATTCAAATAAACTTGATTTGTTTTCTTATCCAAGAAAAAGTCAACTCGACTCAAACCATGTCCATCAACTGCTTTAAAAACCTTTAAAGCATACGCACGAATTTGTTCTTGAATTTTTTCATCTACCAATGCTGGAATACATGTTTTACTTTCTTCATCTTCATATTTAGATTCAAAAGTATAAAACTCTCCATGAGGCATAATTTGCCCAACACGTGAAACAATTGGATCATCATTTCCTAATACAGCCGTTTCAAGTTCAATGCAATCAATGCATTCTTCAACTACAATATGACGATCATATTCACTTGCTTTTTCTAATGTTTCAATAAAATGCTCTTCATCATCACAGCGATAGCATCCCACACTAGAACCTGATCGACTTGCTTTAATAAAACATGGGAAACCGAGCTTTTCTTTTACAATTGAAACAAAATCTGATGATTCATCAAATTGTTGATCAACGACTACCATTTTGCCATCATAACGCTTTTTAATATATAAAGATTTTACTTGAGGAATACCTACTGTCTCTAAAATCTTTTTTGTATAAATCTTATCCATAGCAACACTTGATGCCAAAATGCGACATCCTACATAAGAAACTCCCATCAGTTCCAATAATCCCTGAATTGTACCATCTTCACCATATAAACCATGTAACACCGGGAAAACAACATCTTGTTGTTTTAACAATTCTTTAATATCATTCACTGTTTGGGCATCATCTAACCAAGTATCCTTAGCAAGATCATCCTGATTCTGATTCAACAAATACCATGTTCCATCCTTATCAATGCCAACCAAAGTTATATCATATTTTTCTTTATGAATATTCTTTAATACAGATGTACAAGACATTCTAGAAACAATATGTTCTGTTGATTGACCACCACAAAGTATGAGTAATTTCTTCATTTTCTTTCTCTCCTTTATATATTCAACAACATCTTTCAAATGCATACTATTTGATCCTTTTACCGAAATCACATCATTCTTTTCAATCAATTCATCCAAATACTCACACAAATCTTGCTTATCATCAAAATGATAAGCATTCATTAATCCTAGTGATTGAGCTTTACGAACAATGTCTAAACTAGCATCCCCAACACATAAAAGAACATCTATATTTTTTTCAACAACATAACTCCCCACTTCTTCATGTAATTGTTTTTCATATTGTCCTAATTCTAACATATCAGCCAAAACTGCTATTTTTCTTGTTGGATACTGAGATAAAACATCAAGACTAGATTTCATTGAATCTAGATTAGCATTATAACTTCCATCAATGATTCGAATCCCTTCACTTAATTCAATCATATCCATACGATTCTTTGTCAATTCAAATTGTTCAACACCTTGAATACATAACTGTATTTCAATACCCAAAGACAAACCAATTGCAATTGCAATCAAAGCATTATAAACAAAATGCTCTCCAGACACCGGCACATGAACATGATAAAGAACATCTTGATACAATAAATCAAAATAAGACTCATTCAACCTCAAATCAACATTCAAAGCTTTCAAATTGCAACGCTCATTCAATCCAACTCTTATCATAGTATGACAATCTTCTACAGTATGAAGCATATCATTGTCATCATTAATAATTAATATGCCATCATCATTCAGGCCATCGACAATTTCCATCTTTGCTTTTAAAATATTTTCCCTTGAACCAAGCTCCCCAATATGTGCTGTTCCAACATTTGTAATAGCAGCAATATCTGGTTTAGCAATCATCGATAATTGATGAATTTCTTCGAGATGATTCATCCCCATTTCTAAAACCATCACTTCTTCATCAGTATATCTTAACATGGTTAAAGGTAAACCAATTAAACTATTATAATTACCCAAAGTTTTTAATGTTTTATACTTGATTGCAATCACTGAATAAATCATATCTTTTGTACTGGTTTTCCCTACACTTCCTGTGATTCCAACAACTTTCATTTGTCGATGACACCGTAAATAAGCTGCCATATCTTGTAAAGCTTGTTCAGTATCTTTGACTAGAATAACATTCTTATCAGGATAATCCACTCTAAATGCTGTAATAATCGAACTGGCTCCTAAATCAAATGCCTGTTTGATAAATTGATGACCATCCACTTTTTCACCAATTAGAGGAATATACATATCACCATCGTGAATCTGTCTCGTATCCTGCGTAAATCCTTTCACATCGTATTCTAATCTTCCACTTAGCAACTCCCCACCCGTTGCTTCTACAATCTCTCTTATTAACATAACATTCCCTCATTTTTAATATATGCACTATTATAGCACAGTTTACACACTTTAAAATACTAAACTTTCACATTTCATCAGTCATTTTTTCATTTATTCTCCTCATTTTGATGATTAGTGCAAAATGAAAATTAACAAAATATAGAATTATGATGTCGAGAGCTATATCAAGTTTCATTTTAACCAAAATAAAAACTTGAGTCATCTTCCCCAAGTTTTATACAAAATTACTATCATTCTCAACAAAAATTCTTTGTTGATTTGAGCCATCAAAATCCATAATAATTTTATATTCTGACGATTGATATTGCCCAAAAGTTGAAAGCACCAATTTATCACCAACAATATATCCTGCAGTAATATATCCACTATAAATACTATCAAATTCTTGTGATGTCAAATCATAACGCACTAAAGAATATGATTGATCATAATAAAATAAATATTGATTTGTTATGCCTATCAACATATAACAATCTTCAACAATCTGTTGAGTTTGACCAGTTTGAATATCATATGAACTCAATACTCCATCATTACTTATACTATAAAGAATATCATCTTGATAAACCAAGCCAACACCAGTATCACTGATAATTTTTTCATCGCCTTGTCCATCAATACCAATCTTATAAATTCCATCTGTTCCAGAATAATATATCACATCATCCATAACATTCAAATTATATGAACGACGATCATTCAATTTCTGATTCTCATTTGTAGATAAATCATAAACATATATTGTTTCAGAATCACCATCAGATTGATAATATATCTTCCCATCTTTTACAACTACATAATAAGCAGCGACATCTAAAAGCACTGTTCTTGTCTGACCATCTAAAGATGAACTGCAGATTTGCATATCTTCATTGACATAGTAAATTGTATCATCAACAACCGTTACATATTGACAAACTTCATCAATAATGACTTCTTGATTTTCAAGATTTCTATCCATACAAACAAGATATCCTTGATTATTGCACATATAGATTTTATCTCCGTCTTGAAAAACTTCACCATTTTGATTGATATTGCTGATATAAGTTGAATAAGTATTATCACCATTAATACTAATAGATTCTATTGTTAATTGTTGTTGTGACGTATTTCCTTTAATTAAATTGCTTATACTTGGACCATAATAAATATAAGCATAAGAAACAACCGTAACAAAAATCAATGCAACTACTGATATCATAATGACTTTTTTATTAATTTGTCGATTTGCATGAATATTACGGAAATATGTGTCCTGTTTATTTTGAACAGGTTGATCATAATCATTTAACGGCTGATAATAACCTTCAAATTGATTTGATTGTTGCGTATTGAGATTTGTCCCACAGTGTGAACAATATCGATCTCCAGGTATGATTATCTGATGACATACTGGACATTTTTCTGTTTTCATTCCACAATGAGGACAAAAATTCATTTCTTCACTTATTTCATTTTTACATCTTGGACAAAGCATTTTTTACCTCCATTTATTTCGTATTATCTTGATCATCATCAACAACTCGATAATCAACATCTATGATATCAGGATTTGATGAGTGTTGTTGATATATATTCTGACGTTCATGATATCTCTGATAATATGTCTTTTTTTTCTTATCTTTCCTTAATTTTAAAATTAATCCAATAACCCAGGCGAAAATAAAAAACGGAATTAAGAAAATGAAAATATGTAAAAAAACTCTCAACAAAAACATCACAACAATCATAAAAATCAATAAATATAAAAAGTTATACCTCATACATATTCTCCTTTTGCTGATAGTCTATACAATAAATATAAACTATAAATGAACTTATTCCACATTTTCTTCATGCCATTGAAATAAGTACCCTATCGGAACTTTTAAACCTAATGAAAACTTTTCTATTACTTTTAAAGTGACATTTCTAGTTCCACGCTCTACATCTGAAACATAGTTCTTAGAAAGCTGGCAGCGAAAGGCTAATTCCTCTTGCGAGATATTCTGTCTTATGCGTAATTCTTTAATTCTTCTGCCAAACTTTATTTTAACATTTTCCATATGAATCATTCTCCATTTGTCTTAATTTTTGAGCTTCTTCTTTGATTTTAGAAAAACGATGATGCAATCCTGATTTACTGATTGTTTGCCCCGTTTTCTCAAAATATGCTTCAGCCAATTCGTTCAAAGTCAACTCTGGATTATCTAGTCTTAACATTGCGACAGTTTGTGTTTTTGCATCTAAAATCTCTAATCCAGCTTTATCCATAATATAGGCAATATTCTCAATTTGAGATTGTGAAGCACTCATTGCTTTTATCTCATTAGCAATATCACAATTATTCCATCTATTCACAGTATTTGCCATTGATCGATCAATTCGTGTCATCTCAAAATTCATAACTGATTGAGAAGCACCAATAGCTCTTAAAAAATCTCCAATCTTTTCAGCTGACTTCAAATAAACAATATACTTATTTCTACGTTTAATGACTTTTGCATGCAAATCATAACGATTCATTAAATATTCAATGAAATGAGCGTATTCTTCTTCGATTACACTCATTTCCAAATGATAATTAGAAGTGTCAGGATTATTAACACTACCACAAGCTAAAAAAACGCCTGCCAAATAAGCTCTTCTTTCTTCATCGCTTTGCAATAAACTTTGATCAGGAATACATTCAATCCCAATTCCTTTCATCAAATGTAAGTCTTCTAAGATTTCTCTTGTCTTCGATACTATTAATATATAAACATTATTTTTTTTAAGTTTCATCTTACGTGATACTCTGAACTCAATATAAGGCTGATATAAATCCTTTAATAATTTATACAATTTAGAAGCTATTTTGGCATTCTCAGTACGCAATGTGAGTGTCAATCCAGCTTGATTTAAAGAAAGTGTCCCAATAATTTTAATCATAGCACATAAAATTGCCTTTTCACAACGTGCATTAAACTCATTAAAAACAATCTCTTCTTTTACCACTCTCGAAAAAGAAATCACTTTGCTTCCTCCTTAATGATCAGCATCACGATGCCATCTATTTACCTGATAAAATTGTGAATAGTACTGAGAAAAATAATTAGCTAAAGTAACAGAACGATGTTGTCCGCCTGTACATCCTATTCCAATAATCATCTGCATTTTGCCTTCTTCCTCATATTTTTTCAATAAATAATTATAATATGTGATTGTCTTTTCAATAAATTCTTGTGTCTCTGGTTGTTCCATTACATAATCATAAACAGCTTTATCATTTCCAGTTAGTGATCTTAATTCTTCAATATAAAATGGATTTGGCAAAAAACGCACGTCTAACAATAAATCAACATCTCTTGGTACTCCATGTTTATATCCAAAAGAGACAAATGAAATACGAAATACTCCTTGATTTCCACTATGAAAATAAGTCTCTAACTTATCCTGTAATTTTGATACTTTTAAAAGTGTTGTATCAATAATAATGTTCGCAAGTTTGCTAACCGGTTCCGCCATTTCTCGCTCTATTTCAATCGCCTCAGTTAAGGAAGCTGCCATATTACTAATCATTAATGGATGAGAACGTCTTGTTTGTTTATAACGTGATAACAAGGTCTCATCTTCGCAATCCAAAAAGATAATCGTTAAATCAACCCAATCCATATTAGAAAAAATACGAATTGCCAAAATTGCATCTCCTAATGAGACTGCCATAGCAACTTTAGAATATTTTGTGGATGTTTTCAACAATTCCCCAAATTCCTTCAACAAAGCAATCGGATAATTATCAATACAACGATATTCCATATTTTCAAATATCGCCATAGCCTGTGTTTTACCAGCTCCAGACATTCCTGTTACAACTACAACTTCCATCTTCCCCATGTTCTTATCACCTCTATCTATACTATACCAAATCTCCAATCTTAAGTGTACTTTTTTTGCTATTTTAGAAAAAAAGGAAGAACTCTCTCTTCC
>CAYSWW010000030.1:0-16788 GCA_964434915.1 uncultured Coprobacillus sp. | reverse complement strand
TTATTATGAATCGTAATCCACGTTTTGGCAACTAGGAGGTCACTTCATATTATCTGTTAAATAGCCCCCTTAATTATATATACAAATAAAATGTTGATTTTTCTTTTAAAAAAAGAAAAAAGTGAAATAAAATTCACTTTTTACATTTTTTCCAATTTTGCTTTAACAGCATCATATTTTGATTGATAATCGTTTAATTTGTTTTGTTCGGCCAATACTTTTTCCTTTGGAGCTTTAGAGGTAAAACGAGGATTTGAAAGCATACCTTGACAACGCTTAATTTCGCCTTCTAATTTTTTCATTTCATCGACTAATTTTTGCTTTTCAGCCTCCAAATCAATATAATCCCCAAGTTCTACAATTAAAGCATTGCCCCCTTTAATCATTTCAGTAGCCACATTTTCTGTTCCTTCAACATTATATCCTATGCATTTTGCGTGACATAATTTATAAATATATGGTGCAATATCATCTAATAAAGCAGATAATTGATCATCCATTGTTTGGATTGTATAAGCCATTTCAATAGCATTTTTAATTACATAATGTGCTCGCATATTTCTAATAGCTTTAACAATATCAAAGAGATATTGAAATTTATCATTGATTCCTTCATTATTAAAATCTTCATTGACTTGTGGCCATTGAGCAATACAAATTGATTCATGAATATGTGGAATAGAAAGATAAATTTCTTCTGTCACAAATGGCATAAAAGGATGCAATAATCGTACAATAGCATTCAAAACATAAACCAATGTTTCTTGTGTTGCTCTTTTTTCTTTATGATTTTCACTCTTTAAATGAACTTTAGATAATTCAATATAACGTGAACAAAAATCATCCCAAATAAAATTATACAATTCACTTCCCACATTAACAAATTCATATTTATCCATATTTTCATTTACTGATTGAATAACTTCATTTAAACGATTTAAAATCCATTGATCAGATAAATTTAAATAATCAAATGTCAAATCATCATATGCCATATCTTCATCAATATTCATCAAAACAAATCTGGCAGAATTCCAAATTTTGTTAATAAAATTCCATGCAGCTTCAAGCTTCTCAGGTATATATCTCAAATCCATTCCTGGTGCAGAATTTGTTGTTAAAAAGAATCGTAATGTATCAGCTCCGTATTGATCAATGACATCCATTGGATCAACACCATTTCCTAATGATTTAGACATTTTTCTTCCTTGTTCATCACGAATTAAACCATGAATTAAAACGTCTTTAAATGGTCTTTGTTGAGTAAATTCTAATGATTGAAAAATCATACGAGAAACCCAAAAGAAAATGATATCATAACCAGTCACTAATGTATCAGTTGGGAAATAGCGCTTATAAAGTTCATTTTCAGTATCAGGCCAACCTAATGTTGAAAATGGCCATAAAGCACTTGAAAACCAAGTGTCTAAAACATCTTCATCTTGTTTCCAATTTTCTAAATCTTGAGGTGTTTCTTTTCCTACATAGACTTCTCCAGTCTCTTTATGATACCATGCTGGCACTTGATGTCCCCACCATAATTGTCTAGAAATACACCAATCCTCAATATTTTCCATCCATTGTTTAAATGTTTTTTCAAAACGTTCAGGAATAAAATGAACTTTAGAATCAGTATTTTGATTTGATAATGCCGTCTCAGCCAATGGTTTCATTTTTACAAACCATTGTTTAGATAAATAAGGTTCAACAATTGCTTGACTACGTTCTGAATGTCCAACTTGATGCATATGAACTTCTATATGATCAACAACACCTTGTTCCTCAAAATCTTTCACAAGTGCTTCACGACATTCAAAACGATCCATTTCGGCATATTTACCACATAATTCATTCATAGTTCCATCATCATTCATACAAATTGGCATTGCGAGATTATATTTTTTAGCTAATGCAAAGTCATTTGGATCATGTGCAGGAGTACACTTCATAACAGCAGTTCCAAAACTCATATCGATATAATCATCAGTCATGATTGGCAAAGCCTCTCCATTAGCCGGATTAATTGCATGCATTCCCACAATCTCCTTATATCTTTCATCATCAGGATGTACAAAAATAGCTTGATCGGCAAACATTGTTTCAGGACGTGTTGTTGCAATGACAAGTTCTTGACCATTCTCTACAATTTTGTATTTGAAATAATACATATGTCCTTCAATTTCTTTATGAATAACTTCAATATTGGACAAAGCAGTTCTTTGAACAGGATCCCAGTTAATAATACGTTCACCCTGATAAATATATCCTTTTTCATACAATTTTACAAATACTGTCTTAACCGCATCACTCAAACCTTCATCCAAAGTAAAACGCTCCTTAGAATAATCAAGTGATAATCCCAACTTTTTCCATTGACTACGAATGATAGATGCATATTCTTCTTTCCACGCCCAAGCTTGTTCTAAAAATTTTTCTCTTCCTAAATCATAACGTGAAATCTCATCTTCTCTTAATCGTGCTTCCACTTTGGCTTGTGTAGCAATCCCGGCATGATCCATACCTGGTAACCATAAAGCATCATATCCCTGCATTCTTTTATAACGAATAATCATATCTTGCAAAGTTGTATCCCAAGCATGACCTAGATGTAATTTTCCTGTAACATTTGGTGGTGGAATCACAATACAATATTGTTTTTTAGAAAGATCTCCCGCTTCAAAATATTTTTTATCTATCCATGTTTGATACTTTCCTTCTTCTACTTTTTTATGATCATATTTGCTCGCTAATTCCTTCATTATTTTCATCCTCACTTTCTTCAGCTAAATTTGTTTCACTTGCTTCATCTGTGTTTGGTTCCTCATCATAAAATTCTTCTTTATGATCATCTATATATTGATTCAATTTTTCAGTTAAATTGATTGAACTAGCAAGAGTCGCAAATTCATTTGTAAAGTCAGAAAAATTATATCTTGAATAATCTCCTAATTCAGGATCATCTTCATCATCTTCTTCCTCATTTTCAATTATTTCAGCAAAACGTTTAGCGGCTTTCATTAAATCTCCTAATTCATAAGCTCCAATAGCATCAAACATTTCTTCCGTCATCTCCACATAAGGTCGTGTTGAAGGACTTAAGAAAAAGCTATGTAAAGAAGCTCCTCTCCCTTGTAGAGTTAATGTTACCTGATAAACACCATATACAATTTTTTCAGCATGACTTAATTTTTCAAAATAATGGTCAAAATTCTCATCTTCTTTACGTATACATTGAATCACAACTGCAGTTGCTAAATCTTCTTTAGGACATGCATCCAACTTTTCCTTATTAAGATATCGATACTTTTCCTTCTTTTCAGCTAATTCTGCTTGTAGTTGACGACGCAATGCTCTATTCTTATTTACTCTTTTTGTAAAAAATACTGCCAAAAAAATTACCATACCTATAAATAGCACCCAAATAACGATATCAATCATTCTCATCTTATTTCCTCCTTCAAAATAAAAAAACATTCGTATAAGGACGAATGTTCTCGTGGTACCACCTTAATTTATATACTTTCGTATACCTCTAGACTTTAACGCAGTTATACGTGCTTACCTACTCATCTTTTCAGCAAACATACTCCAGGGCTACCTTCGACTTTTTCACCCATCTCTTTCCACCAGCCAGAGACTCTCTATCAGGATCCAAAATGTACTCCTCCCTATCAACGTAACCACATTTTAACAAAGCCTTTTAGGAATGTCAATTATAATTGTGAAATAAAATTATGAACAGAGTCTAAATAATATAAGAGTCTTGATAATTTTATAATATTTTCAATTTCATCAGGATTATACTCAATTATAGGAACAATATTCATTAAGCAACACAATAATAATTTCTCATCATCTTTCAATTAAATCTTTTTTAAATAATATTCACAAAAACAATCAAGATCAAAAAGAATATCTGGAATACTTTGATAAATATCAAATAAATCATAGATTGGCAAATCAACACATAAATTATCAATCGATAAAAGACATTTCGATTTTAATGAAATATGATCATAATCAAAATGCTTATAATTCAAACACACTCTTATTTGATGATAGTCCTCTGTTAATTCTATATATTGAGATAAATATTGTTGAGCCAGACAGAGAGCATCATATATACGATAATAGTTCATGACTAATAACCATTGACTAGGAGAACGCAAAACAATATTTTCAAAATTTTGTATCATCTGTTCATAGTATACAGTTCTCTCGTGAATAATATTAAAAATATCATTTTGTAATGTCTCAAAGTATTTTTTATTAACTTTTATATAGTAAAAACTATTATAGTGAAGATAAGCAAGTATCTCAAAATAAAACTTAATTTTCATTTCTTTAAGTATATTTTGGCTATTGTCAACAAATGGCATAAGATAAATATATTGATATTGATAAGGTGTCAGAATTTCATTGTTTTTATTTAATATAATATGGACAAAACAATGCAAATGTAACGTTTCAATATATTCATACATCGATTCTAAATGCTTGTCTTTTACTATTTTTACAACATAATCATCATGATTAGATTTTATCTTGTAAACAGCTTCAGTCAATTTAATGAACCCTACCACTTGAATACCATAGTATTCAAAAATCAAATCATTCATGCATAGTATGGAACAACAACAATCGTTCCTTTTGTCAATGAACGTTCATGATTATATTCTTTTAATTTATATTCATCTACTTGATAACGCTCAGCAATTGACTCATAGCTATCTCCATCTTGAACAATATATAAATAATATGTTCCCAGATCTTCGTCATCCTGATCAATATCTTCAATAATTACTTTAGAACTTTGATCATTTTGAATCGACTCTGTAACATGCACCACATCATCCGTAAGTGGATTTTTAACAACAGGTACAGTCTTTTGATATGATTCTTGTTGTAATGTTTTCGTTTCTAAAACATCTTCTTCACGTAAAAGACCTGCGATTTCATCAATAACATCTTCTTGAGTTTCCTCGCGTACAGGTGATGCTTCAATAACCCTATCTTCATCATCTAAAACACCGTAAACACATACTCGGATAACCAAAGATAAATCACCAGCATTAATGGAATAATCAAAATCTTCTACTTTCACATAAAAATCACGTTTATCCGTAATTTTCTCAAACTGAGCTAAAATATCTAAATCTATAGATTCGCGAAAACCATGTTTCATTGAATCATCCTTATATTCACCATTAATCATAATGCTACCAATGGCTCGCATTCCTTGACTTTCCATCTTATAATTGATTGATTCATCGACTGATATAGAAACCAACTCTTTTAATCGATGACTTAAATCAACAGTTTTTTTAAAATATATTTTTTGCATACTTTCCCTCCTAACAAACTGTATGCAAAAAAGAAAAGATTATGTAACAATTATTTCGATTGTTGAAAACACAAGTGTAAAATAGCATCCCAAACTTCATCAATACCAATTTTATTTAGACTTGAAAAACGAATAAAAATATCTTCCTTTTGAAAGTCTAAAGTTTGTTTGATTAATTTTTCATTTTTCTGTAAATCATTGCGTTTCAACTTATCCTCTTTTGTTGCCACAACAATTACAGGAATCTTATAATACTTTGCATAAGCATACATTTCAACATCATCACGTGTAGGCTTATGTCGATAATCCACAATTAAAATTAGCCCTTTTAAAACATCTCTTTCGCGTAAATAAGTATCAATCATCTTACCAAAATTTTCTTTTATCTGATCACTAACTTTTGCATAACCATAACCAGGAACATCAACCAATCTAAGTTCATCATTAACATTGAAAAAATTCAACGTTTGTGTTTTTCCTGGCGTTCCAGAAACTTTTGCTAATTTCGAACGACCTGTAATTGCGTTAATTAAACTTGATTTTCCAACATTGCTACGTCCAGCCAGACAGATTTCAGGCAAATCATTGACAGGCCACTGGGATTTCCAGGCCGCACATAACATAAATTGAGCTTTATTGATTTTATACATAACTTTCCTCCATTTTTAAATTGTAAAAAAAGTAGAGTAATCACTCTACTTTACTAATGCATGTTCTAATACAGTATCAATGTGATCTGCCAAAACAATATTTAAATCATTTTGTACTGATTCAGGAATTTCATCAATATCCTTAGCATTATCCTTTGGAATAATAATAGTACGAATACCACTACGATGTGCAGAGATAGATTTTTCTTTGAGTCCACCAATTGGTAAGACTTGTCCTCTTAATGTTATCTCACCTGTCATTGCTACATCATCACGTACAGGTCGATTACTAAAAGCTGATAAAATTGCCGTTGTTAGTGTCACACCTGCACTAGGTCCGTCTTTCTTAACAGCACCTTCTGGAACATGAATATGAATATCTTCTTTATCAAAAGCAATATTCTCTAAACCATATTTTTGACGATTGGCTTTCATGTAATCCAAAGCAATTGATGCTGATTCCTTCATAACATCACCCAATTGACCAGTAATAATAAATTTACCACTACCATCAAAATGATTAACCTCAATAGGTAAAATATCACCACCATATTGGGTATAAGCCATTCCAGTTACAACACCAATTTGAGGTTTATCTAATTTCTTTGTATGTTCATATGGTGCTTTTCCTAAAAAATTTTCCAATTGTTCAACACTTAAAGTCACAATTACAGAAGTATCTTTTAAAATCTTCAAAACAGTTTTACGACAAATACGAGCAATTAAACGCTCTAACTGTCTTACCCCTGCTTCTCTTGTATAATGGCGAATAATATACATCATGGTATCATCAGGGATAATCAGTTGTTTTTCATTTAAACCATGCACTTTCAATTCTTTCTTCAATAAATGTTGTTTTGCAATCTGTAATTTTTCTTGTTCTGTATAAGATGAAATTTCAATGATTTCTAAACGATCTCGTAATGGTTCGGGAATACTTCCTAAATCATTAGCAGTAGCAATAAATAAAACTTTAGATAAATCATAAGGTTCTTCTAAATAGTTATCAGAGAAGAATTGATTTTGCTCAGGATCTAAAACTTCTAACATTGCACTTGTTGGATCACCTTTATAATCACTAGACATTTTATCAATTTCATCTAACAAGAATACTGGATTAATAACTCCCGCTTTTTTCATACCTTGAATAATACGTCCAGGCATTGATCCTAAATAAGTTCTACGATGTCCTCTAATTTCAGCTTCATCTTTAACACCACCTAAAGATGCTTTCACAAATTTTCTACTTAAGGCTCTAGCTATAGATTTAGAAATAGATGTTTTTCCAACACCTGGAGGTCCAACCAAACAAATAATTGGAGCATTTAAAGATTTTGTCATTTGTTTAACAGCCAAATGTTCAACAATTCTTTCTTTTGGTTTTTCTAAGCCGTAATGATCTTCATTAAGTATTCTCTCTACTTCATTAATATCTTGAACATCTTCAGTTTCTTGATACCAAGGTGTTTTGATAATCCAATCAATATATGTTCTGACAACATTTGCTTCAGAAGAAGCGGCAGGCATCATATCATAACGTCTTAATTCTTCTTCAACTTTATCTTTGATATGCTGAGGATAAGGATTATTTTTAATTTCTTCACGAATATAATATGTATCATCCTCTTTATTAGGTGTATCACCTAATTCTTCTTTGATTGCCCTTAATTTTTCTCTTAAATAGTATTCCTTTTGATTTTCATCAATGCTTTCTTTGACCTTTCGATTAATTTTTTCTTCCAATTCATTAATCACTTTTTCTTCTTCCATACTACCTAAAACCAAAAGCAAACGTTTATTAACATCACATTCAGCTAGAATTTTTTGTTTTGTTTGGAGTTCAACATTAATGTATTGTCCAATTGTATCAGCCAAAGCACTTGCACTCATTCCTTGTGATAAGCTTGTAAAAACTTCTCGTGGGAACATTTGTAAATTCTTATTCATTGTTTGCATTTGTTCAGTTACTTTACGAACTAAAGCTATTTCTTCCGTTTTATCTCCTGGTATATCCTCTAGATATTTTGTTTTAGCAAATAAACAACCATTTCTTTCTTCAAGATTTAAAATTTCAATTCTTTTTTGTCCTTCAACGGTCAACTTAATTGTCCCATGATTATCTCTTTTGATTCTTCTTTTCATTTTACATAAAGTACCAAAATGATATACATGATCAAAATCAGTTTTTTCATCTAAAGGATTTATCTGTGAAATGAAAACAATATTTTCATCATACTCTCTCATTCCATAATCAATAGCTTTTAAACTAAAACTTCTACCAACATCTAAAGAAATTTCATGTGTAGGAAAAACAATCATTCCTCTCGTACAAATAACAGGTAAATCAACAACAATATCTAACTCATTCATATTTGACCTCCTTTACAAGGATGAAACATCATTTTTCCATCCAAATTTGTTTTATTAAAAAGGGTAATAAAACAAGACGCATCAAGCGTCTTATTTCACATTATCTTTGATTAATTGAATAGCCTTTCTTGATGCTAAATCAGCTCTGATTTGTTCTAATTGACTACCAAAAATAGATTTGACTTCATCAAATTCTCTACCATATAGTTTAGCCATTTCTTTGATTTCATCATCTAATTCTTCATCACTCACTTCGATATTTTCAGTTTTAACGATTTCATCAAGAATCAAATTGAATTTCACACGTTTTTCAGCTTGATCCTTCATTTCACCTTTAATATCATCCATTGTTTTACCAGTTAATTGTTGGAATAAATCCATTGTTAAACCTTGTTGAGATAAGTTTTGTTCAACTTCTCTAATCATATTTTGAGTTTCCGTTTCTATCATTGCATCAGGAACTTCTAATGGTGTATTTTCAATTACAGCATCAAAAATAGCATCATTAAATTTTTGTTCCGCTTCATTTTGTTTTCTATTTCTAATTTGCTCTTTTGTATAAGTTTCTAAATCAGCCAAAGTTTCAATACCATCGATATTTAAATCTTTAGCTAACTCATCATCAATTTCAGGTAAAACCTTAGTCTTGATTTCATGTACTTTCACTTTAAAAATAACTGATTGACCTGCAAGTTCATCAGCTTGATAGTTTTCAGGGAAAGTTACTTCAATTTCTTTCTCTTCACCAACAGTCATTTCAACAAGCTGATCTTCAAAACCAGGGATAAAAGATCCTGAACCAATTTCTAAAGGATAATTTTCCGCTTTACCTCCATCAAAAGGAACACCATCTTTAAATCCTTCATAATCAATAACAGCAGTGTCACCTTCTTTAACAGTTCCTTCTTCTTTTATAACTAATTCAGCAAATTGATTCTGATAGTTTTTTAATTCAGCTTCAATTTCCTTCTTTGTTACTTTAACACCAGATTTTTTCACTTCTAAACCTTTATATTGACCTAATTGAACTTCAGGAGCTACTGGCGCAGTAACTGTCACTTTTAAAACATCTTCAGTTAATTCATCAATTTGAACTTGTGGTTGACCAACAGGATTGATTTGATTATCTAACAATATAGATGCATAATTATTCTGTAAAACAATATCAGTTGCTTCTTCTAAAATAGCTCCTTTTCCAATTCTTGCTTTCACAAGATTTGTTGGTGCTTTTCCAGGTCTAAACCCATTAATTTTTATTTTTTTTGCTAATTTATTTAACGCTTTCGTTTGGGCTTCCTTCCATTCCTTTGGAGTAAAAGTAACTTTTACTTCCATCATACAATTTTCAAGTTTGTTACAAACTGTTTCCATTTATACTTCCTCCAATATTTCAATACGCATATTATACATGAAACACAATAAGATTGCAACATTTTTTAACACTCTATTGTTTTGAGTGCTAAAATTTCTTGTTCAATTTTATCTGCATCACAATAATATGTCAATTCTAAATCTTCCAAGTCAACATCAATTAATTGTAGAGTCGCAACATGATAATGAATAGCTGCTGCGATAACATTATAGCTATATTCATTTAATTCTTTTGGGTATAGCGCATAAAGCACATATTCAAGATAATCAATACATTGATTAAACAATGATGGATTCTCATCTTCTAATGCATTCTGTAAATATTTGACAATTTCACCATAGTGTATTTGTTGTAAAACAAGAGGCATAAAACTAGGATTCAAATGATAATATTCACCAAATTTTTCAACCTCAATATCTTCATCTACCTGCTGTTCTATCATAATTTCTATCAAAAGTGTTTTTGCAAAAAAATGATGAGAAGGATTTAAAAGATAATCTTGAATCGTTGGAATAATAAGTCTGACATTAAGCTGTTGTAATTGATCTAAAGCCATATACAACACATCTTCATTACAGTTTTTATTCTTTAAAATTTGTGCAATTTCTTCAATCGAAAAAATTTGATTTTTAGCTTCAATTTCCCAATTGGCTTCTTGTTTTTCCAAAAGAATTTCATCATATGCCGTATTAAACATCATTTCATATTGATAGGGAATATATGGCATAGATAATTCTTCTATCAAAATATGAATAGCCTCTTCAAACTCTCCTAATTCTTTTAATGATGTAATATACATTGAAACAACATCATAATAAGTATCAGTTGCATTCTCTTTTGCCCATGCTCCTTCAGCTTTAGCTTGTCGATATTGCGCCAAACCAACTAGACAAACGAGACGCAAATAGCGAGTCTTTTCATCATTCATATCATTTAATAATGATAATGCTTGTTGATATTCACCCATTCGAATAAAATCCTCTACCATATATTTTCACCTCCTGACTTGCAAATGACATTCTATCAAAATATATCATTTTAATCAAATAAAAAACAACTTTAATATCATAATTATACCAGAATTTCCTCACAATGATTTGTTTCATGCTGAATAACTTGTGTCGTTAAACCAGTAAACGTTTTAATTTCTTTTTCATCTGAATATCTTGATAGGAAACTTTTCTTTTATCAAATCTTTTTACATTTTTTTGTTACATTAAGTAAAAGCTATCTTTCATTTGCATAATAATCTTTTTCCGTCTGTTCTTGATTATGATGAAATTATTCTGATGTTCATCTTTCACAATAATCATTCTCTTTAAAACACCAATCTTATTCGCTACCATTGCTAAAAAATTCTCATGGTATGCTATGAAAGTATCTTAGAAATCCTTCACGACAGATAAATCATCCATAGTTGATGGAAACGATTTTTGACTCAATAAAAATTGATTTTTAACTGTTTCTTTAATCATTAAATATCCTTCTTATAATGAAAACCCTCCTAATATGATATTAGGAGGAATTATTTTTTATATTTATTCATCACCAAAGCTAATTCCAATAGCTTTAGCAGCTTTTACAAGTTCCCCATTTGGATCAACATGTTTTTGTTGACCAACCTTAGCAGCTCCTATCACTTTTTCCAATGAAGTATATCCCATCTTATCTCCATTAATAGTTACAACGTTACCAAATTTACCTTCATTAATTAAATCAGCGGTAGCAACACCATAACGAACTGATAAAATACGATCGTAAGCAGAAATATCTCCTCCACGAATAATATGACCAGGATTGACAGAACGAACTTCATGATTAGGAATCACTTTTTCTAAATCCTCAGCAACTTTAGCAGCTATACCTCCCAAACGAATTGGATCAGGTGAATCTTCAACAATCTTACCAATAACTTTTGTTCCATCAGCATATTTAGCACCTTCAGCAACTGCGATAACAGTATAAGGCAAACCAGCTTCATCACGTTTTTTGATTGCTTTAGCAATATTTTCAATAGTAAATGGAATTTCAGGAATCAAACAAACACCAGCATTTCCAGCTAAACCGGCATATAATGTAATCCATCCTGCATCTCTTCCCATTAATTCACAGCAAATAACACGATGATGAGATTTTGCTGTTGTTTGTAAACGATCAATAAATTCAGTTCCAACAGTCATGGCTGAAATAAAGCCATAAGTTACATCTGTACTTGCTAAATCGTTATCCATAGTTTTAGGTACACCAATGACATTAACACCTTTTCTAGAAAAATCTCTAGCACTTGTTAAAGTTCCATCTCCTCCTAAAACAACCAAAACATCTACACCATCTTTCTTTAAATTTTCAACCCCAACATCACTGACATCTTTTTTTACTTTTCCACCTTTTCCATCATCAACTAAATAATCAAAAAGGTTATCTTTATTAGAACTATATAAAATTGTTCCTCCCTCTTTATAGATGTCTTCAACTTTTTCCTCAGTTAATTCTATATAATTATTGTTATATAAACCACGATAACCATAAACATAACCAATAACTTCCCAGCCATATTTAGAGATTGCAGTTTTCGTAATTGTTCTGATAACCGCATTTAAACCAGGACAATCTCCTCCGCCCGAAAGCAATGCAATTCTTTTCACTTTCTTTTCCATAAATTCATCCTCCATTTTCCTAGACATTATAATAAAAAATTAACAAGACTACAATAAAAAATTCACTCATTCATGACTTTTTCATTCAAATAAACTTTTTTTCCTCAAAATATCCAAAATACGTTGAACAGGCAAACCAATCACATTATTACGATCACCTTCGATGTGATCAACAAAGTTAGAAGCCAATCCTTGAATACCATAAGCTCCTGCCTTACCTTGCCATTCACCAGAAATCAAATATTCATCAATCATGAAAGTTATATCCTTAAAATAAACGTCAGTACACTCAACAAAAGAATAGAGTTCATTTTGTATGTAAATAGCAACTGCTGTATAAACCTTATGTTGATGATCAGAAAGTTTTTCTAAAATCTGACGTGCTTCTATAACATCATGTGCTTTCCCTATAATCTGATGATCATAATATACTATTGTATCAGCTCCAATAACGACATCATGAGGATACTTATCATGAATTGGCGTTGCTTTATCAATAGCGAGTTGTTGTAAACGTTCATTGAAAGGTAAAGTTTCATCAAACTTTTCATCAATAGAAGAAGCATCGATTATAAAATCGATGCCTACATTTTCCAAAAGTTCTTTTCTTCTTGGTGAAGAAGAAGCTAAAATGATTCTCATGATTTTTTCTCTTCTTTATGAACCGGTTTAGGTAATAATGCTTTACGCGAAACATTAACACCTTTATCCGTGATTTTTGTGACTTTTACTTTTACAATATCACCTAACTTGAGAACATCAGAAACTTTATTAATTCTTTCATGAGCGACATCTCCTACATGTAAGAAACCATTTGTTCCTTCGAATAACTCTACAAATGCATACGTGTTTTCCACTCGTACAACTTTACTATCGTATATTTCTCCAACTTCAGCTCTTCTGACAATTTTTTCAATTAATTTTGCTGCCATATCAATCGATTCTTGATCATGATGATAAATTGTAACACGTCCATCTTGTTCAATATCAATTTTGACATCATTAGACTTTTCAATAATTTCATTGATATTTTTACCACCAGAGCCAATCACATCTTTGATTTGATCAGGATTGATATGCATCACAAAAACTTTCGGTGCATATGGGCTCAATTCTTTTCTAGGCTCAGCAATAGCCCCTAACATGCATTCCATAATTTGTTGTCTACCAATTTTAGCTTGAGCTAAAGCCTCCTGTAAAATTTCTTTTGTAATACCATCAATTTTAATATCCATCTGTAAAGCACAGATACCAGTTTTTGTTCCAGCAACTTTAAAATCCATATCTCCTAAATGATCTTCCATACCTTGGATATCAGTTAAAATTGTGTAATCATCACCTTTTTTTACTAATCCCATAGCAACACCACTTACCGGATTACTAATTGGAACACCAGCTGCCATTAAAGCCATTGATGAAGCACAGATAGAAGCCTGTGAAGAAGAACCATTAGATTCTAAGACTTCAGAAACCACTCGAATTGTATATGGAAATTCATCTTCACTAGGAATGACTTGTGCAAGTGCTCTTTCGCCTAACGCTCCGTGTCCAATTTCACGACGACCAGGTGCCCCCATACGCCCTGTTTCTCCTACAGAGTATGGTGGAAAATTATAGTGATGCATAAATCTCTTTTGATCTTCTAATCCCAATCCATCAATTTTTTGATGTTCACCTAAAGCTCCTAAAGTACATACTGAAAGGACTTGTGTTTCACCGCGAGTAAATAAAGCAGATCCATGTACTCTTGGCAATAAATCAACTTGCGCATTCAACGGTCTCACTTCATCAATCTTACGTCCATCTGGTCTTACCTTATCTTCAGTAATTAAACGACGCACTTCTTCTTTTTCTAAATCATGTAAGACTATTTTAACTTGCTTGAGCACTGATTCTTGAGTTTTTAAATCGACATAATCTCTCGCTTCAAATAAAGCGATAACTTCATTATTAATTTCATCAATCGCACCATAGCGTTCTAATTTTCCAGGAATTGAAACTGCTTGAATCATACGTTCTTTTGCTAGAGACTCAACTTCATCAACAATAGCAGGATCTAATTCAAATAATGGTATTTCAATTTTCTCTTTTCCACATGCCGCAACAATCTTCTCCTGAAAAGCAATTAATTCTTTGATTTTTTCATGTCCAAATAATAAAGCATTTAACATTGTTTCTTCATCAACTTCTTTTGCATCAGCTTCAACCATGTTAATTGCTTCTTTAGTACCAGCAACTTCCAAATTAATTAAACTTCTTTCCATTGCTTCAGGACCAGCATTAATTGTAAATTCTCCATCAATTAAGCCTACATTCACTCCCGCAATCGGTCCATTAAAAGGAATGTCAGATATACATAATGCTAATGAAGCTCCTAACATTGCTGCCATCTCTGGTGAAGCATTTTGATCAACAGATAAGACAGTATTGATAACTTGAACTTCATTACGAAAACCATCAGCAAACAATGGTCTAATTGGACGATCAATCATACGAGCAGTTAATGTCCCATGCTCACTAGGACGCCCTTCTCTTTTTAAAAATCCTCCTGGAATCTTTCCAACAGAATATAATTTTTCTTCATATGTAACTGTTAATGGGAAAAAGTCAACATCTTTAGGCTCTTTACCAGCAACAGCTGTAGACAAAATGACTGTATCATCATACCTAACTAAAACAGATCCATTTGCCTGTTTAGCAAGTTCTCCTGTTTCTACTGTCAATGTCTTTCCATAAAATTCTAAGCTAAACACTTGTTTTGACATATTATATTTCCACCTCATTCATTATCTTTTGTATTATAGCATAAATTGTCCTTATATCAAAACATTTCTTTTGGGAATTATGCGAAAAAGCATCAAAAGAAGAGTAATAAATAAACTCTTCTAGAACCTTTAGCTATAACCCTAAAAAGATTTGTGCAACATTAAAATACACAATTAAAGATAAAGCATCAACAATAGTTGTAATAAAAGGACTTGCCATTACAGCTGGATCAAAGCCAATTTTATAAGCCACCATTGGTAAAATACACCCTACCATTTTAGCAACCATAACTGTTATGAAAAGCGTAATACAAACAACAAAAGCAACTAACATCGTTGTTTGATCAACAATCATAATCTTCACAAAGTTTGCAACAGTCAAAGATGTTCCTGCAAGTATAGACACTTTAAATTCTTTCCAAACAATTTTAGGTAAATCTGAAAATTCAATTTCATCCAATGATAAAGCACGAACAATAGACACTGATGTTTGTGATCCACTATTACCTCCAGTATCCATCAACATAGGAATAAATGCCGTTAAAATCACACAGGCAGATAAAGCTTCCTCAAATCCTTGTATAATTTTTCCTGTAATTGAAGCAGAAATCATCAACAACAATAACCAAGGTATACGTTTTTTATAGGTTTCCCAAACAGATGTTTTCATATATGGTTGATCAGTAGGAGTAATAGCAGCCATCACTTCCATATCCTCTGTTGCTTCTTCCGCAATGACATCCATAACATCATCAACGGTAATAATTCCTACAAGACGATTTTCATTGTCAACAACCGGCATTGCTTCAAAATCGTATTTTTGGAATTTTTTTGCAACATTTTCCTGATCATCCAATGTATGTACAGTAATGACATTCTCATCCATTAAATCTTTAATATTATCTTTTGGTTTTGCTAAAATAATCTGTCGTAAAGTCACAATTCCTAATAAATGTTTATAGGCATCAGTAACATAACAAACATTGATCGTTTCTTTATCAACCCCTGTTGTACGTATTTTTTCTATTGCATCTTCAACTGTCATATAAGCACGTAAATTAACAAATTCGACTGTCATAATACTTCCAGCTGAGTCTTCTGGATATTTTAATAAATCATTAATATATCGACGTGTTTCTTTATCTGTTGCTGCTAATACTTTTTTAACAACATTGGCAGGCATTTCTTCAATCATATCTGCAGCGTCATCTGAATACAAATCATTCACAATTTGGCCAATTTCTCTCGTTGTTAAAGACTCAATAATCATTTGTTCATATTCTACTGGAATATATGAAAATACTTCTGCTGCAATATCTTTAGATAACAATCTAAAAACACGTACAACATCATCGCAATTATCAACTGTCTCAATAATTTCAGCAATATCAGCTTCATCAAGATGAGACAACAATTCCCTAATCTGATGATAGTTTTTTTCTTTTAATAATTCTTTAATCTTTAATTCTAATTCTTCAATTCTTTTTTCCATCTTTACTTTTCCTCCACTTCTTTATAGAATATATATTTGCTATTTAATAGTAAAAAACATTATTTCACTCATTTTTTATTATAATTTTTGATTGACCATCAAGCACAGGGTGAAAAATACGATTCAGATAATTCCAAA
>CAYSWW010000029.1:0-16843 GCA_964434915.1 uncultured Coprobacillus sp. | reverse complement strand
AAAATCTTATTCATGCTCTTCAATACATTTTTGAATACGAGATTGTACACAATGTGCAATTTCAGTACTATTCATATCTTGATAATCTTCATAATATAAAGGTTCTAAATAATGAATTTGTGCATCCACAGATGCAATTGTATTGTAATCAAAAACTTTATAACAATCAATTAAAGCAATTGGTACAATAGGCTTTTTAGCATCAATTGCAGCTTTAAAGGTTCCACCTTTAAATTCAAGCATTTGATTTTTTCGACGACATCTCGTTCCTTCTGGAAAAATCAAATAATTTCTACCAGCTTTCATTTCTTTAGAAACCTTTCTGATCACTTTCATTGAAGCACGTAAATTATCACGATCAATCGCTTCAAATTCAATCATTCTTAAAACATCTTTCAATACAAAGACATCTAACAATTCTTTTTTTATGACAGCTTTAAAGTATGTTGGATGTGTATCAAACATAATTAAAGCATCAAATAAACCCTGATGATTAGGTGCCATTAAATAGCCTTGTTCCTGAGGTAAATTTTCAATACCATAACAACGAATTCTTACTCTCGATTTTTGATTAACTTTATGAATAAGCTTCTTTATATAAGTATATCTTTCTTCAAAAGATGTACTATCTAAATGCTTATTATAATAATGAATTTTGAATAACCATCCAGGAATTCTATATAACAATCTTAATACTAAAAATATAATTCTTTTCATACTTTATTTTCTCCTATATATTTGAAGCGAGAATGTTTCATAAGGAATCTCTTCTTGCAAAACAAAACCATAAGTATCAAATTCTGGAAAATATATTTCTCCTTCATGTTTCCCCGGAATTCTCGAAATAAACAATTGATCAACGAGTGGTAATGATTGTTGATAAATCGATGCACCGCCACAGATAAATAAGTTCTCATCTTTTTCTTTATACTCTTGTATAACATCAGTCAAAGATGTTCTCACTTCAACACGATCATCTTCAAAAGGTTCATAAGAAACAATAATCGTATGACGATTAGGCAGAGGTCTTCCTATTGCTTGATAAGTTGTATATCCCATTAAAATTGTTTGATTGGTCGTTGTCTCTCTAAAATGTTTGAGATCCTCTTTATTATGCCAAGGCATACCATTAGATGAATCCTTTTTTCCAATCAATTGATCATCATCCATTGCAACAATAAGACTAATCATTAAACACTCACCTTTCCAACTAATTTCCCATAACTCTGATAGTTTTCTATCTTAATATCATCAATCGTAAAATCAAAAATCGAATCAATATTCGGATTAAGAACCAATTGACATTTTGATAATGGCTCTCGAGAAATTTGTTCCTTCACCACATCAAAATGATCTTTATAAATATGGGCATCACCAATAGTATGAATAAACTCTTTTGCTTTATATCCACAAACTTGCGCTAACATTTCCGTCAATAATGCATAAGAAGCAATATTAAATGGAACTCCTAAAAATGTATCAGCACTTCTTTGATACAATTGACAAGATAAATACTTTTTATCATAAGAAACATAAAACTGAATAAATGCGTGACAAGGAGGCAAGGCCATTTGATCAACTTCGATCGGATTCCAGGCACAAATAATATGTCTTCTTGAAAAAGGATTGTTTTTCAATGAGTCAACCAATTTTGTTACTTGATCAACTCCCTCATTATTAAAATTTCTCCATTGTTTGCCATAAACAGGACCTAATTCTCCATATGTTAATACAAAAGGATCATCTGTTGGTAAAGCTTCTATTTTCGCAACAAAATCTTCTAATGTCTCACCATGAAAATCCCCAGACTTTTTAAACGCTTCATAAGGCCATTCATTCCAAATTTTAACATGTCGATCTACTAAATATTTAATATTTGTATCTCCCTTTAAAAACCACAATAATTCTTCTGCAATCGGCCTTATAAACATTTTCTTAGTTGTTAAAAGAGGAAAGCCATCTCTCAAATCATATCTTGTCTGATAACCAAATACGCTACGTGTTCCCGTTCCGGTACGATCTTCTCGATCTTCTCCATTTTCTAATATATAGCGACACATATTTAAATATTGTTCCATATCCACACCTCTCTTTAGTATTATAATTGATAATCAATAAATTGTCATTATGAAAACTTGGTAAATTCAACTTTAACTTATTGGAATTGTTCTTTTTTTATACGTTTTAATATTTCAATTGCAACCATTCCTGTAAATATACCAGTAGGAATAGAAGATGCTAATAAAATAAATACGTATGACATAATTGCCTGTGATGATAATAAATAAGCAACAACAATCACTTGTCCAACATTATGAAATATCGCTGCAATCACTGAAGTCGAAACTATCGGCAAATCTATTAATTTTTTTAAAATTGCAAGTGCAGCACTACTTAAAAAAACACCTCCACAACTGATAAAAAAAGGATAACTCATAAAAATACCAGTCATTAAACTTGATACAATCACTCTAAAAACATTCACGATAAACATTTCTTTAATACCATAAAGATGAATCACAACCAGTGAAATAATATTCGCAAGACCTAATTTCATCCCGACTGGTAATGGTAATTGCAAAGCCGTTTCAATCATATGTAGAACAATCGCAATAGCACTTAACAATGCCATATATATCATTTTTCTTGTTTTCTGATGTCCCATGACTCTCACTCCAAATATTCTAATGCTCTTTGTCTTAAAATTTCATATTCTTTTTTAGTTTGTATATGACAAGGTTGAATACGATCAAATGAACGATTCACCCAATTATGTTGTTTAATATATTCTAAACTTTCTGGGAAATATAAATCAAAAATAAAAGCAACATAAGATAACCATATATCTAAATGGGTTTGCCTAGTAGGTCCATAAATCAATTTTTGTTGATAAAATTGTTGATATATTTCCGGAGAAATCGTTTCTTGATTCACTTGATCCAAAGTAACATAAAGTAATGTTTCAATATCTTCTTTATCTTTTACTCTAAAATTATCTAATTTATCAGCATCACGAATCAAATGAATAAATAATAAAGTTCTCTCATCAAAACCATCATCTATTTGATATTTATTATGCTGTTCAATAGCATGTCTTATTATATCATCATATTGACGATCTTCAATAAATTCCCTAATCAATCCATTATCAAATAATAACTGACCAGAAACCAAAGCATGATCAACTGTTTTATAATCAGCAAAGCTTTCATAAGTTACCCATTGTTCAAAACGTCCGATATCATGTAATAAAGCAATGAAAGCTGCAAGCTTTTGATCTTCAAATGATAAACTTAACCGTTGACATAAATAATCACTGCATTTCATAACTTCATAAGTATGAATGACTTTTAAGTGAATCGAAGGAATATTTATATCATAATGGTTAAGATATCTCTGAAAAGCTCTTTTCGCTCTATCAAGATCAATCATGATGCATAGCCTCTAAAATCAATTGTAAATCATTAACATTCATTTGACCAGGTGCTGAAGCTTGCCCTGCGCTAGCAAAAGTTATAGCTGATCCTGTTAATTCTCCTGTCATTCGGCTAATCAAACCTAATTGCCCCATTGCCATTGTCACAATTGGTTGTTTCAGTTTATTAGACATTTCTAATGTGATATTCAAAAGACGTATAACATCTTTATAAGTTTGTGGCATAACTGCCAGCTTATAAATATCGCCACCCATAATTTCCATATGTTCAAAAATATCACGCATTTGTTGATCTGCTGGAGTTTTTTGAAAATCATGATTGGATAAAATAACTTGCACATGATTTTGATGTGCAATTTCTATCAACTGATAGACCAATGCATTCCCACTCATTAATTCAATATCAACCAAATCAATATATCCACTTTCACAAACACAAGTGATTAATTTGTAATATTCATCATCAGTTAATTGAATTTCCCCACCTTCTTTTTTAGAACGATATGTCAATAAAATCGGTTGTTTGATTTCATTTCTTAACTCACACAATAAAACAAGCAACTGATCATAATGACAAATATCTTGATAAAAATCAATTCGTAACTCAATTAAATCATATTGAAACTGATGAAACAATTTGGCCTGAGCCAATATTTCCTCTTTCGTTTGTCCTACAATAGGCAAACAAACCTTTGGTTTTCCTTTCCCAATTTTTATATTTCTAACACAACACACACTCATATGTCTTCCTCCTGATGACAAATCTCTAAAAACAATTTGATTTCTTTTTTTGTTTGAGGAAAATAGTCTCGCAATAAAAAATGATTCCCATGTTTAATAATTTTCAACGTCCCGTATTGTAAAGCTTGAGCAATTGCCTTGGTATCTTCCTCTTTTATCATATCATACTCACCAGCCATTACTAGAACTGGCACTTTTATTTGACTTAAATCTTCTTTTGAAATATGTGGTTCTTTCAACATCAAAAGATTCAATCGCCAATTCAAACGTGCTTTTCGATTATAAAGACAAAAAGGTAATAAACATATTGTACTTAAATAAAGTTGTAAACGATATGCCAATTTAATTGCTTGTGGCTTTGTATTGGCTCCAATTGCAATCATATGCTTTAAACGTTGATCTTTCATCCCTAACAACAATGCAATAATTCCACCATCACTAAAACCAATCACATCATAAGCTTCCATCTTCAATTCATCTATCACTCTCATTACATCATCACACATTTGTTGATATGACAAATTCCCATCATGCACAGATAATCCATGATAGCGTGAATCAATTCTGATGAACTGATATTTTTGTAAAAGATGTTGTGATAATTCATCAAAGATATGATGATCTTCACCATTGCCATGTAATAAAACGACAGGAAACCCTTTCCCAACAACTTCATAATAAATATCCACATCCATCACCTTACCTTTAGTGATAATTATATCAACATCTCTTGCTTTCATCAATGAAAGTTTATTCAAATATAAATAGCTTAAATAGTTAAAAAGAGATGTTTCCATCTCTTAATTGTTATAATCATCTTCGATTAAACCATCATCTTCCTCTTCGTCAGATAATTCTTCTTCATCTGCATAAATATCATTCATATCAATATGAACATCATCAAATTTATGACGATTTCTTAAATCCCAATAATTTTCACCAACTGTAATCAAACGCCCATCTAATGTAATATTAGTATAAAATAACGATTCATTTTCTTCTTTTTCTTCTTCACTAAATCCTTTGATTTCTGAAACTTCTTGCCATAATCTATAAAAATCCATCGGTTTTTTCTTTTTCTTCATCAAATCAAAAGCAACATCAACCATTGAACATTGTTTATAATCTATCATAATTTCCTCCTACATTTTTTCTGGTGCACTCACACCAATTAAATCCAATGCATTTTTCAAAGTTATTTGTGTAGCTTTCACTAAAGCTAATCTTTGTGCTGATAACTCTTGATGTGTTTCATCAATTACATAACATTCATTATAGAAAGAGTGAAATAACTGAGCGAGTTTCTGAATATAATTTGCTATTTTGTGCGGTGCTCTTTGTTTAGCACTTTCCGCAACTTCATTTCTAAACTCGTTAATGTGTTTAACTAATTCAATTTCTTTTTCATGTACTAATAGTTCATAATGATCGGCAACAGATAAATGAGCTTTTTCAGCCTGTCTTTCAATTGAACACATTCTAGCATGAGCATATTGAGCATAGTAAACAGGGTTATCATTTGATTTTGATTTTGCTAAACCTAAATCAAAATCAAATGGTGAACTTGCAGCTTTAGACACAAAGAAATAACGTGTAGCATCCACTCCAATATCATCAATTAAATCTTTAATCGTTACAGCATTCCCCGTACGTTTACTCATTTTAACAACTTCTCCATTTTCAACCATACGAACCATCTGCATAATATCAATTTCCAACTGATCAGCATTGTATCCTAAAGCCTGAATAGCAGCTTTCATACGTGCAATATAGCCATGATGATCAGCCCCTAATAAATCAACCAAATATTCATAACCTCGATCAAATTTATTTAAATGATATGCAATATCTGGTGTTAAATACGTATAGCTCCCATCACTTTTAATGAGTACACGATCTTTATCATCACCAAATTCAGTAGATTTAAACCATAAAGCACCTTCAGATTCATACGTATAACCTTGATCTTTTAATTTTTGAATAGTTGGTTCGATTTTATTTTCTTCGTATAATGATGTTTCACTAAACCAAATATCGTGATGAACTCTAAATTCCTTAAGAATATCCTTAATTTTCTTTAATTCATATTCAGTCCCTATTTTTCTAAAATAAGCAATCGCTTCTTTTTCATCAGCTTCAACAAATTGACGACCAATCTCATTCTTTAGATTTTTAGCAATATCAATCACATCTTTGCCATGATATCCATCTTCAGGTAACTCTTTTTCAATTCCAAAGCATTGTAAATATCTGGCATATAAAGAAAGTGCCAAATTTGTAATCTGATTACCAGCATCATTAATATAATATTCACTGGTCACATCATATCCTGCCATCTTCATAATACGGCAAATACTATCACCAACAGCTGCACCTTTTGCATGTCCTAAATGTAAATCACCAGTTGGATTTGCTGAAACATACTCGATATTATATTTGCTTCCTTGACCAAAATCACTTTTTCCATAGTTTTCATTTTCATCAAGAACCTCTTTTATAATCGATGTCATTGCATCTTTCTTTAAAAACAAATTAATAAATCCCGGTCCAGCAATTTCTACACATTCAATATTTCCAGCTTCTTTATCAAGAATTTCAACAATACTTTGAGCAATTTCTCGTGGATTTCTTTTTAAAACCTTTGTCAATTGCATCGCAATATTACTTGAATAATCACCGTGAGCTTTATCCTTTGGAATCTCAATGACTATTTGTTCAAGATTATAATCTTGAACATATTCTAAATCAATAATCGCTTGTCTTAAAACCTTCTTTAATGAAAGTTCGATTTTATTAACAGCCATAGTGTCCTCCTTTTCATTATCATACTTTAAATACAATATCATATTTGACGATATAGTCAACATTTTTCTGAACAGAAAATTGAAAATCATCCCTCAATAATCATATGCGGAATCATAGATATATAAATATAAGCAGTCGAAATAAGCTCCTTTTGATCATGTAATTCATATTTCATTTTAAGACGTTCTTCATTAGCTTCAAATTTAATTAATTTAGTTTTTAAGGTTACTGTTCCATAATGAATATGATATTGATTCCAAACCTCTTTTTGATATTCAAATCGCAGTTGTGAATCCCCTTGACTTAGTACTACCCCATTTTTTCCATATCTAATATGAATAGTTTTATCATCAACATCAAACATAATATCTACATTGTCACCATGATGAATCATACCATTGACCTTATATTCAATTGTTTCACTTTGATTATCTTGTTTAAAAATAGCTTTATAATGAATCTTTTTCGCTTGATACATTTTTCATCACCGTGAATATTATAACACACTTTCGTCAAAAATGAGACAAGAGGTGATAAAGTGAAAACATTTATCAAATGGATCCGTAGAATTCTCATTACATTGATATCAATAATGATTATGATATATGGTGCTAGTTATATTATGGAAGCACCCCAAATTGGACAAGGGCATTATATAAAAATGTATGATCAAAATCAGCAACTGTTTTATCAGTCAAATCAACAAAGTAATGATGTCACTTTAAGTGATGTTTCACAAGATTTCTTAGTAAGCATTGTCGCTATTGAAGATCATCGATTTTATACACATCGTGGTTTTGACCCAATTGGTATCTTACGTGCCATCAAAGCCAATATAACTTCTGGCAGTATATCACAAGGAGCAAGTACAATTACCCAACAATACGCCAGATTGTTATTTTTAACTAATGAAAAAAGTTGGACTCGGAAAATTACAGAAGCCTTTTTAACAACTCGTTTAGAAGCTCACTATGATAAAGATACTATTCTTCAAGGTTATATTAATACGGTTTATTTCGGTCATGGCATTTATGGTATTCAAAATGCTGCTCATTATTATTTTGATAAAGATCCTATAGATCTTGATCTCAATGAATCAACCATGTTAGCTGGTGTTATTAATGGTCCTGAATACTATTCTCCTTTTAAAAATATGGAAAGTGCCAAGAATAGACAAAAAATTGTTTTAGACAAATTAGTTGAAGAGGGCTATATTACGCAAGAAAAAGCAGATAAAGTTTACGAGACACCCTTCAATCTTAACGACTCTCCATCATCTGCACTTTATACCGACTATCCTTATTTTAAAGATAAGGTCATTGAAGAATTAACAGAACTTGGTTTTTATGAAGAAAATTATATTAATCAAGGTTTACATATCGAAACAACTCTAGATGTAACTATTCAAGAACAATTAAACGAAGTTATAGCAGAACAAATGGAAGATAAAGATGAACTTGAAGTCTCAAGTATTATTGTAGATTCAAAAACAGCCAATGTTTTAGCAATCATTGGTGGCAAAGATTATGCAACCTCACAATTCAATCGTGCAACAGATGCAGCTCGACAAGTTGGTTCTACCATCAAACCATTACTTTATTATATTGCTTTAGAAAATGGTTTTACACCTACTACAAAATTAAAAAGTGAACCAACCACTTTTCAATTAGAAAACGGAGAAACTTATACACCTACAAATTTTAATTCAAGATATGCTAATCAAGAGATTACATTAGCACAAGCAATTGCTGTAAGCGATAATATTTATGCTGTTAAAACACATCTCTTTTTAGGTGAACAGGCACTTGTGAATGCTCTTAATCAATTTGGGTACACACATATTACGCCTCATCCTTCATTAGCTCTTGGTGCTTTAAATACGAACGTGTATGAGCTATCAAAAATATATACTACTTTTGCCAATAGTGGTATCTATAATGATATTCATACAATTCAAAGAATCACAAATAATCAAGGTGATGTCTTATATGAATATCAAGCTCAAGACAAACAATTGCTTGACCAAGAAACTTGTTTGATTTTAAATCAGCTTTTAACCGCTCCTTTTAATGATATATATAGTACGTATTCTAACGCAACGATGAGTGCCTACCCAACTGTGGCCACTTTTGCAGCAAAATCCGGATCAACACCATATGATTCATTATGTGCAGGATTTAATCCTAACTATACCATTGTCAACTGGTGTGGTTTTGATGACAATCGTGAATTAACTTCTTCAGCTGATTCAAGAGTTGTAAAAATCATATTTCAAACTATGGCAGATATCTTACAAAGTGAGGATGAGTGGTATCAACCTACAGATAATCTCCAACAAATACCGATTAATCCTCTTACTGGCGAATATCAAGATAATGGCATTGTCTATTGGTTTAAAAATACAACGACAATTCAATAAGTCCCAGCATCTTTATATTTTCAACAAACATCAACACAAAAACTTTCTTATAATCAAACTTCTCTATGAATAAAAGGGTGAATTCAATTAATTTTATACCCCTTTATAACATGGCTTGATAAAAGATATCATATGATTTCATTAGGAAGAAATAAAATCATAGATTCACTATTTTATCGAGTTTTTAAGTAGGAATTCAAGACAAGACTCGTTAAGATAAACGAACTTGTTTTTTTGTTGTAAAAGAGCACAAAGCGGGAGGTTTATATGTTGTTTTATCAGAAAAATATCAATGAAGTATTTCAAGCATGTCAAAGTCATCCTCAAGGTTTAAGTCAAAAAGAAGTTAAACAAAGACAACAACAATTTGGATTCAACAAATTCCATGAGCAGAAAAAAAAGAGTCCTGTTATGATTTTTTTTCAACAATTTCAAGATCTCTTAGTCTTGATTTTAATTATTGCCGCCATTATTTCTGGAATTAGTGGACAATGGGAAAGTACTCTTGTCATTGTAGCAGTCATTATGATTAATGCAATATTAGGAACTGTTCAGACACTGAAAGCAGAAAAATCATTAGAGAGTCTCAAAAAGCTTACGGTTCCTAAAACAAAAGTCATACGTGAAGGACAACTTCAAGAAATCGACTCTACTGAACTCACAATTGGAGATATTGTACAAGTAGAGGCTGGCGATGTGATTAGTGGTGATGGACGTTTGATTCAATGTACATCTCTACAAATTAATGAAAGTGCCTTAACCGGAGAAGTCGAGAGTGTCGAAAAATCAGCAGAAACAATACATTGTCATGTGATTATGAGTGATCAAAAAAACATGGTTTTTTCTGGAAGTCTTGTTACTCATGGGACAGGTCGTTATATTGTGACAAGTATAGGAATGAATACAGAAATAGGTCAAATTGCTGCATTATTAAATGAATCAAAGGAAAGAAAAACACCTTTAGAAAAAAGTTTAGATGAATTTAGTGGACAATTATCTATTGCGATTATGATAATATGTATGATTGTTTTATGTTTGAATTTATTTATTGCGAAAGAATCTTTATTAAATGCTTTGATGATTGCTGTGGCTTTGGCAGTTGCTGCTATTCCTGAAGCATTAAGTTCAATTGTTACGATTGTTTTATCTATGAGTACACAAAAAATGGTCAAAGAAAATGCAATTATCAAGAATTTAAATGCAGTAGAGAGTCTCGGTTGTGTTTCTGTCATTTGTAGTGATAAAACTGGGACTTTAACACAAAATAAAATGACTGCTCAATCGATCTATTTCTATCATCAACATATCCATATAAATGAATTAGACAGTCGTCTACATGATCATAATTTTTTATTAAAATCTTGTCTATTATGTAATAATGCGATAATTGAGCGTGGTCAAAGAATTGGAGATCCTACAGAATTAGCACTTATAGATCTTGTCAATAAATATACACATCATAACAAGGAATTTCATCCTTCTGCAATCAGACGTCTTGAATTGCCTTTTGATTCACAGCGCAAATTAATGAGTGTAGCTTCTACCAATCATCTTTATACGAAAGGGGCTCCTGATGTCATTATTCAAAAATGTCGTACTATTTTAATTAACGGACGAAAAGAAATCATAACACAAAGACATATTGATGCAATTCATCAAGAAAATCAAAAATGTGCACATCATGGATGGCGTGTTCTTGGTTTTGCCTATAAACGTTTTGCTGGTTCAAAAATAACATTTGACGATGAAAATGATTTAACTTTCATTGGCTTAGTTTCTTTAATGGATCCGCCACGTCCTGAAAGTGCTAAAGCTGTTATGCAATGTAAAATGGCTGGCATTTTACCAATCATGATTACTGGTGATCATGTCATTACAGCTAAAAGCATTGCCAAAACCATAGGCATTTATCAAGAAAGAGATATGACAATTGAAGGTCAAACATTAGAACAGATGAGTGATATGGAGCTAGATGAAAAACTCCCAAACATAACGATTTATGCCAGAGTTGCACCAGAGCATAAAATTCGTATTGTGAAAGCTTGGCAAAGGCGTGGGGCTATTGTTGCGATGACTGGTGATGGTGTCAATGATGCTCCAGCTTTAAAACAAAGCGATATTGGAGTTGCTATGGGAATGACAGGCACAGAAGTTGCTAAAGAAGCAGCCAGTATGATTTTAACTGATGATCATTTTTCTACAATTGTCAAAGCCGTTATTACTGGACGTAATGTATATCGAAATATAAAAAATGCAATTAATTATTTATTATCAGGAAATTTAGCCGGTATAATGTGTGTACTCATTGCATCTTTGCTTATCTTACCAACACCATTTTATCCTGTCCATTTATTATTTATGAATCTCATTACTGACTCATTGCCAGCTATTGCAATTGGTATGGAAGAAAGTCGTCAAGATGTTTTATTAGAAAAACCAAGAAAAGCCAAAGAACCTCTTTTAAATAAGCAAACTATTTTACAAATTGGTTATGAAGGTATTGTGATTGCAATTTGTACAATGTGTGTTATTTAATGGGATTAAAAGAAGATCCTTTGATTGCTTCAACAATGGCTTTTGCTACAATTTGTTTAGCAAGACTATTGCACGGATTAAATTGTCGTAGTCAATATTCTTTATCTAAAATTGGCTTATTATCCAATCCTTCAAGTCTTTATGCTTTCTTCATTGGCTTTATTTTACTACACATTATTTTATTTATACCAACCATGCATCATTTATTTATAATTCATCCTATTTCTATAACACAATTATTATGTATTTATGGATTTTCTTTCATTCCAACACTCATGATTCAAACTAGAAAAATGATAAGTGAAAAAAGTATAGAAAACTAACTTTCTATACTTTTTTACGCATATGTATATGAGGACAGTGCTCATCTAAATATTCTTCTCCATATTTTTTATATCCATTTTTTAAATAAAATTCACAGGCTTGAGTTTGAGCTGAAAGCTCAACTTCATGATACCCCATTGCTTGTGCATGTTATTCTAAAGCTTGTAAAATTTGTGTCCCAATATGAAGATGTCTTTTTTCCTTTAAAACAGCAATTCGCCCAAAAATAATCACATTATCATTATTGAACATTCTTGCACATCCAATTGGCTCATCTTGATCAAAAGCAACCAAATGAATAGCTCTTTGATCAATCTCATCAAATTCATTCGAAAACCCCTGTTCTTCCATAAAAATCTTTTTTCTGATCTTAATTGCTTCTTGTGGTAAGACATTATAAAATTCAAATCTCATCTTTAATCTCCTTTGGAAAAAATATTTTTTTATCAGATTTATATTGTTTAGAATTCAAAATAGCAGATACAATTTCAGATTTAAGTGGCAAAGGCGATAATTGTCCATATCTATCTAAAATTTCAATTTCATTTAATTCTCTTCCTTCCCCATAATGAAGATAAGGTATCTGTTTTTGATTGTCTGTAATCATATAATAGCGTGGATCATAGCCGGCTTGTAATAATAAATTATGTATCTTTTGTCTCTCGCTTTCATTATCTAATTGTTTATATTTAAATAAGCGCCGATTTAAAAAACGTGAAGATAAATCTTTTAAAATCTCATCTTTTTCTTCTGTAAACTCTCTAAAATAATATAAAACTATCGATTCATCTAGTTTCACAAAATCACACACAGATAATCGTTTTTCTAAAAAGACTCGTAAATAACCCAAATCTGTTTGAAAATGATAGTGTTGAGCATATAAATCTTTTACTCGTAGAAAGATACTTTGAAGCAAATGTTCATAGCTTCTAGCAGTCGGATGATAGTAAACCTGCCAATACATATGATATCTTGCAAGAATATAATTTTCAATCGCCTGCACACCAGATTCTTTATAAACAATCTTTCCATCACAAATGCGCATTGTACGTAAGATACGTGATAGATCAAAATGACCATATGTTGTTCCTGTCATATAAGAATCTCTTAAAAGATAATCCATTCTATCAGCATCTAATTGACTTGTTACCATTTGAATCAAAATTTGATTAGGGTGCGTATGCTGAATAATACTAGCAACATCATGTGGCAATGTTGGATTAACTTTTTCTAAAAGTGTGTGAACTTCACTTTCTTCTAAAATCATTCTGACTGTCATGTCTTCATGACTTTCTTCGAAAACCCCCTCAAAAGAATGAGAAAATGGTCCATGACCAATATCGTGTAATAATCCTGCACACATAACAGTTAACTTATCATAATCACATAAATAGTTCGATAGACATTCAGTTTCAAGCATCTTTCTTATCACTTGATAGACACCTAACGAGTGCACAAAACGAGAATGCTCAGCACTTTGAAAAACTTGATAGGTTCCACCTAACTGTTTAATTCTTCTCAATCTTTGCATTTCCTGAGAATTAATTAAACGCCAAATTAATAAATGATCAACATGAATATAATCATGAATTGCATCTCTAATTACTCTTTTTTCATGCAATTCCATATTCTCTAAACAAAAGTCTTTGCGATAACCCATTTTCTCACCTCTTTATATTTATTGTACGAAATCGCACCTACGATACTTATTCGTACAATAGGTGTGAAACTAACGTTTTCACACCTATTTTATCAAACTTATGAAATAAAAGTCTATGATATTATACATTCTTATCATTGATTTCTAATGGAAACATGAAAAACACTATACGATAATAGACTTTTTTTGATATAATGAAATGTGAGGTGGAAAATAATGTATACAAAAATCAATGAAGCAACAAACTATATTCAATCAATTTATTCTCAACCAATTGAGATTGCGATTGTTTTAGGATCTGGTTTAGGTCCTTTAGCTGATGAAATAGAAAATCCTATTGTTGTTGATTATCAAGACATTCCTCATTTCCCGGTTTCTACTCTTGCTGGACATGAAGGAAAACTCATTATCGGAACAATTGGAGAAAAAACAGTATTAGCTATGAAGGGACGATTTCATTATTATGAAGGACATGATATGGATGTGGTAACTTTACCTATCCGAGTTTTTAAGAAATTAGGAATTGAAAAATTAATTCTCACAAATGCTTGTGGTGGTATTCGGGATGATTTAAATCCAGGACAAATTATGTTAATACATGATCATATTGGATTATTTGCGCCAAGTGCTTTAAGAGGTCCTAATCTTGATAAATTTGGTCCACGTTTTAAAGATATGACAGAAGTTTATTCACATGAAGTTGCACAAATTGCCTATAATGTTGCTGAAGAAAATCAAATCAATCTTAAAGAAGGCGTTTATGCCTTCTTTAAAGGTCCTATGTATGAAACCCCAGCAGAAATCCGTGCTTTTCGTGCATTATGTGCTGACGCAGTAGGTATGTCAACTGTGCCAGAAGCCATTGTTGCACGACATTCTGGAATGACAACTTTAGTATATCACTTATTACAAATAAAGCGGCTGGTTTAGGAAATAGTGAATTAAATCATGCTGAAGTTGTTGAAACTGCACATCAAGCTGAAAAAAACCTTGTGACTTTAGTAAAAGGTGTCATAAAAAAATGGTAACCATCTTCAATAGAAGATGGTTATCCATTATAAAAATATTTTTAAATATTCTATATATTTTTTCGAAATTTCTTCGAAGTCTCGAGCATATCTTTTTAAAACAATATCAACATCTTTTTCCTTATTAAGTAAATGTGTCATTGTCATAACAGCTTGATTACTTCCTTCAATTAACATTTTTGCAATCTTATGATCATCACTCATCATTGTTTTTAATTCTATCATAGACTCAAGCATTAATTTTTGTTTCACTTTATCTTCAACTTGTGGATAATGCTTCTCAACTTTTTCTTTTAATTTCTGATAATCTTTTTCCTGATTACGCATTATTCTTTTTAACTTTTCGTTTTCTACTTTATCCAAAAGATGTTCAATTGCAATAATACCCATATTTAAGCCTTGTAATAACTCTTCTACACATGTTAATTCATTCATTTTTTATCACCATATCTATTGTTGAACAAAAATCAAGAACTTATACATAAATTTTCAATTTTTATCCATCCTACCCATCCTTGAAAAACTACATATGCATATTGACCATAAATACCAACAAGTCTCACAATATCACCTTGATTAGCTGAAATCATAAAATCCGTATAATCATCCAAACAATATATTTTCCCATTTCTATGATACAAAAATTCATTTTTTATCATTAATCTTTGATCAGTTTCTTTTTGATAACATAAACTAAATTGATTCCCTTTTTCTTCAATAATAACTTCAAAATAAGGATAACCAATTTTATGAACATGTTGTTGAAAATGTTGGACATCACAACATACTTGATATTCAGGTAATGGTTGAACAAACTCTTTACCAAAATGTATTGTTCCTTCTTTATTTTCTATAATTAATGCATTTAATTGTGAGATGGCTTTTACACCCGTTCCACCATCAATACAAATAATTTTCTTTTCTTCATCAATAATAATATCATTGCATATACCATTCATAAAATAATTGGCTGTTGGTAAATGTCCTACAACAACAATTTCATCCAAAAGATGTCCTTGATCATAAAAATGTTGCATTTCTAATAAAGACGATAATGAACTATTCTGATAATCTTTTCTTTTTTCAATTCCAGCATGAACAAATAGAAATTGATTTATTTTTAAAGTGACAGGTAAATGAGAAATAAAATCAATTTCATTTTTTAAATATTCGTAAATTTGTTTCTGAATACCTAAGGTCGTTTCTTTCCCATTATCTAAATGTAATCGATGATAGACTTCTCGAATACATCCATTTGATGAAACTCTCTTTAAATAAAGTGGAATCTGATAGGCCAACTCTGGAACTGTTAACAAAGCATCCAAAGCCCATTCACAATTTCCCGTTAGAACAAAGACTTTTGGATTATGACTAAGTTTCTCAACAAAATGAATTGTTTCAATAACTTGATCACCTTTTTCCACAAAATCTCCTAAAATAACAAGATAATCATCAAATGTATAATTCACTTTTTTTAACAATGAAATAAAACGATCTAAATGACCATGTATATCACAGACAACAATAATTCGATAATTACCATTAATTGTTCTCTTTAAATGCTTTGGTGCTATCATACTATCACTTCCTATCAGATAGTATACACTATTTTCCATAAGATTGAAAAGCAAAACTCTTTCTCCCATTATTCATAAATCATAACCACGCCTAAAAGACGTGGTTTTCTCAGCAACTACAAGCCTTTGCGACTTACTTACATCTAAAAGATGCCACTTTCATTTTCGCTATCCCTCAAAGGGATTATTCCCCTCTTTTTCCATTTCCTTCTCTTCGTGTTGAACCGCCAATTTTTTAGTTCAAAAAGTGATAAATTTATTCCAATTAATGAAAACAGCTATATAATATAAATTTAAAGATAGGAAAAGGATAAAGTC
>CAYSWW010000028.1:0-17550 GCA_964434915.1 uncultured Coprobacillus sp. | reverse complement strand
TTTTTCTAAGTGATTTCACTAACCCTGTGACAAGTGGTCAATCAAAAAAAATTTTAAAAATTAAATAATTAAATTAAATTTCAAGAGCAAATAAGCAATCTAAAAATTCCCTATTTTTTTATTATGCTTCGTGAATAATTTAAAGGAATGCTTATTTGAATACAAACTATGATTTCTTGTCATTTATTATGGAATAACGCATATAGTAAAAAGAGGTGATGAATTTTGTCCCCAAGAATTCAATACAATGATTCAGAAGTCGATTTATTAGCAAAAATCATGAAAGCCGAAGTACTCGGAGAAGGGGAAGAAGGAATGCTAATGGTGGGTAATGTTGTTGTGAATCGTGTTGTAGCCAACTGTGATGTTTTCAAAAACACACGCAACATCTACGAAGTTGTTTATCAAAAAAATGCTTTCGCTGGTGTTGGACAACCCCTTTTCAACCAACCTGTAAATGCCAAAGAACGAGAACTAGCACTAAGAAACATCGATGGATATCGCATTCCTCCTGCCTCTAATGCATTATGGTTTAAAAATCCTGGCACCAATACATCATGTCCTAGTCAATTTTATGGTGAATTAAGTGGCCGATTTAAAAACCATTGTTTTTATTCCCCTGGTGGAAAATTGAACTGTGACTTATAGGAGGGTCTATGGATACAAACAATCAATCAATTTTACAAGGAACTCAAACAAATCAAATCGCTACTTTACCAAGTCCGATTTCTGATCAGACCTACTTGGAAAATATTCTACGATTAAACATCGGTAAACTTGGAACTTTCTACTTCACTTATACCGGTAGTAATGATTGGCGTGATCGTGTTTATAAGGGTGTTATTGAACAAGTAGGTCGAGATCATTTTGTGGTTAGAGATCCAAAGAATCAAAAGTATTATATTTTCCAATTTGTTTATTTCACATGGGCAGAGTTTGATGAGCCAATTGAATACCACACACGTTAAAAAAGCTGTAACGACGTGACATTTTCTAGTCTCTTAGAAGCGTTACAGCTTCTTTTCATTTGCCCATATAATCACTTCTGTGAAGTTTTTCACATACTATTCATAGTTCAATTAACGGTCACATCTTATTGTTAATTATGAAAATCAAGAATTTCTTGATAAGATGAGTAAATATTCTCAAAGAAAAACAATCTACCTCGTTACCCAATTTAATCATCCGCATGAAATAGCAAATGAATATACACGTACAATTCAAACAATGATTAATAGAGAAATTCAAGTCTGTAATCAAACCATCTTATTACGTAGAGTTTATGATGTTCCTCAAACTTTAAATCAATTATTATCTGCTCTTACACGCATAAAAGTCAATTTATATTCTATTTTTCAATGTCACCCAGTGACAGGTATAAAGAGAAGATTTCAAGTTCCCATTAATGAAGAAATTCAAATTGTAGATAAAGCCAAATCTTATCAAAATAGTTTTGATAAATCTGTTCGTTACGTCATAAGTCATCCTCTAGATTAAATTGAAATTATATGTCAATTAGATAATGATGAAACATCGTTTAATATTTCATCAAAACAAAAAAACCGAAAACTGTTCAAGAGTCTTTACAAGAAATCTCAATAATCATATTACCTGGAGAGATGTCGATTTTAAAAAAAGCCTTAATGCTTCAGAAAATCACCTTTACATTATAGGCTATTTTTATTATGTTCAATCAAATATTTTCTGGCTTGAGAAATAAAATGCAATGATCCAGTAATCACAATATGGCTCTTTTTAATATAAGCCGTGTTAAGTGCTTCTACAAAACTATTCACAACAACCAAGCGAGGACGTGATTTGATTTGAGAAATATCAATTGCACGTTCATCATTAAAAGTCGTTAAATATACAGTATATCCTTCATCAAGCAATAAATTAAGCATATCTTCGAAAGCTTTTCCTTTCAAACAAGAAAAGATAATTGCCACATCATTTTGATTTTTAACATGTAATGTTTGGATCAAAGCTTCAATTCCCGGTACGTTATGAGCCCCATCAATTTCAACCGTTGTATCACCATATGGCAAAGTTTCATAACGACCTTTCCAAGACGCATGTTCTATCGCCGGTGTTGTTTTAAGCGGATCTAATGTAATTAATTTAGAAGCAATAGTTAAAGCCAATCTTGCATTTGTTACTTGGTAAATTCCTTGATTTTCTAAAGTAAAGGCCATATCACGATATCTAAAATGAAATGGATAGCGTGAAACCTGATATTCAGGCACTACATACATGCGTGCTCCTTGTGCATCACATTGTTCCTGTAATCGTGCCAAAATAGTTCCACTGGTTTCTGATGTAATAAACATCTGATTCGGTTTGATGATTCCCATTTTTTCATTAATAATATCATATATACTCTCACCTAATTGTTCTTGATGATCCATGCCAATATTTGTAATTGCACTAACAATGGGATCAATTACATTTGTCTTATCATTTAAACCACCAATTCCCGTTTCAATAATACGATAATCTAACTCTGCTGTTTGAAAATACGCTAACATGATTAATACATCAATTTCAAACATAGAAAGACCATCCGATTCAATAACCTGATAATAACGATTAATATACATTAATAAATCTTCATCAGAAATAGGTTCATCATCAATACGAATACGATCATTATGACAAATTAAGTAAGGCGAAGTAAAAGTCCCTACTTTATATCCATGTGCATTTAAAATACTTCTTAGATAATTAACAGTAGAACCTTTTCCATTTGTACCGGCAATATGAATCATATTCTTTTGTTTCATATGAATATGACATTTATTTAAAGTCGCACGGAACTCATCTACTGTACACTTATTTCTTTTTGATTCTATGTATGAAATAGCTTCATTAATATCTGTAAACATTATCGAATCCCCCAATCTATCGGTTCAATACCTTGACTGACTAAAAATTGATTTGTTCTCGAAAAAGGGCGTGACCCAAAAAAACCACGATAAGCAGATAATGGTGATGGATGTGGACTTGTAATCACATAATGTTTTGATTGATCAATCATTTTTGATTTATCAATAGCTTGTCTTCCCCATAAAATAAATACCAATGGTTTCTCTCTTTGATTCATTGCTTCAATAATATGGTTCGTAAAAATTTCCCAACCCTTATCTTTATGTGAATTAGCTCGATGAGCTTGAACTGTCAAGACCGTATTCAATAATAAAACTCCTTGATGTGCCCAAGATGATAAATCACCATGATGAGGTATATCAATACCCACATCATCATGTGCTTCTTTATAAATATTAACTAAACTAGGAGGAATCTGTACCCCTCTTTCAACACTAAATGCCAACCCATTCGCTTGATGCTCCTCATGATAAGGATCTTGACCAATAATAACGACCTTGATGTCATCATAATCCTTAAAATTAAAGCAATGAAACACACGTTTTCTCGGTGGATATATAGTTTTTGTGGCATATTCATGATTCACAAAATCTTCTAACTCTCGATAATAAGGCTGTTGTCTTTCATAATCAATAATTGTCTTAAAATCCATTTTATAAAATAAACCTTTCTATCACTTCAGCAATAACCCCTTCATTATTATTAGACTCAGTAACAACATCACATGCCTTTTTCACATCTTCCACAGCATTTCCAGCAGCCACAGACAATCCCGCAGCCATTAACATAGGCATATCATTATAATTATCACCCACAGCAATTGTTTCAGAAATATCAATTCCCAAAATCTCAGCCAAACGTCTTAAACCATCCCCTTTATCAATACCAATCTTATTAAATTCCATATAACGGTTAGAAGAATAACTAACAGCACACTCTCCTTCCCAAATATGCTTCATTTGAGGCTCTAAACTCATTAAATAAGGAACATCGATATTTTGATATAAAATTTTAGAAATTGGAGTATCTTTCAAAAAATCAATTGAATTTTCTTGCATAATTTCACATTCTACTTTTTGATGTTCAATACGCTGTGCTTCAGACTCAGATAAATTAAATACGTATAGCTTATCCTGAGTATAAACATGTATACAAACATCACAATTCAATCCATACTCAAAAATTTCTTTTGTCTTTTCAAAAGATAATCCTTCAAAAAACAATACCCGATTTCCTTTGTTTTCAGTCAGAGCTCCGCCATTAAAAGAAATGACATACTCCTGAACTTCATCATAAAGACCTAATAACTTTAAATCATGTTGAATTGACATATAGCCTCTACCCGTTGCCGGAACAAACTTCACACCTTTTTCCTTAGCTTTCATAATCAATTCAATATTTCTTTGACAAATTTGATGATCATCATTCAATAACGTTTCATCCATATCGCTTGCAATTAACTTATACACTATTTTCCCTCCATTATAAACTTTTCAATCACTTCTTTAACTGCACCCTGATCATAATCAACACTTGTCACATAATCCGCAATAGCTTGAATGTCCGGAGTCGCACTAGAAACGCAAACACCTAAACCTGCATTCTGTATCATTGCCACATCATTATAGTTATCTCCAATAGCAATCGTTTCTTCTTGACGAATTCCTAAATAATCACTCAACCATAACAAAGCATTACCTTTACTAATACCCGGTGCATTAAATTCAATATAACGATGAGAAGAATAACTGATAGCATATTCATCTTGAATAAGTGGCTGTAACTGTTTTTCAATAGACTTCAAATAATCCATATCTCTTCTTTCAAACAATATTTTCGCAATCTTATCTTCTTTTAAGAAACTCATATCATATTCATCTATCACACGAAATGGTGCCTTCTGTAATGTTTTTCTTTCAACTTCATCAGGATCAGCACGGAAAATATAACAATAATCTAATGTAAAAATTAATACGCATACATCAAATTTTTCTGCTAAATCAAACATTTTTTTAGCCTTTTCATAAGAAAGTCCTTGAAATCTTAAAATTCGCTCATTTTTATTTTCTACAATTAACCCTCCATTAAAACATATTGCATACTCATTTTCCTTTTCATATGTACCTAATTCTTGCAAAATCTCTCTAATCATGTTAAAAGCTCGACCTGTCGCCGGAACAAATTTCACATTCTTATCACTTAATTTTTGAACAGCTTCACGATTAAAATCAGGAACATGATGATTAACCAATAATGTCTCATCCAAATCCGATAGAATCATCCTATACATTATTTTATCCTCCATAATTATTTTTTTCTCCATAAAAGTAACGCAACAATATCGGTACTCGTTTTCGCCACTCTTCTTCATTGTGAGCAGCCCCCTCAAAATAACGATATTGTAAATCATTAATTTTTTCTTTTAATAAATGGTCAATATAATTATTTGATTCAATATACCATTTATCAATTTCTTCATCACCACAACCTTCAAATTCACCCAAATCCATATAAAACTTACGAATATCTTGATATTGATGACGTTGAATGACTTCTTCAAACTCATCTATATAAAACCAAAAAGCTGTTGATAAAGCTCCACATTTATGAAAAATTTCAGGATATTCCAATGATGCATATGCACTGATTACACCACCCATAGAACTTCCCACAATCGCTGTATCATCCACATCCGTTCTAAAACGGCAATCAATATATGGTTTTAACTCCTCTATCATCCATTGAACATAAAGTTGTCCTTCTCCACCAATAATCATTCCTTCTTGATGAGTTTCCTGAAAAGACAATTCCTCACTAATTTCCCACGGTCCATATTCATCCATACGTTTAAAACCTTGAAAATGACAAGGAATAGCTACCATAATAACTTCCAAATGCATTTGCTTGACATAGTCTAAAAATCCCCAACTCACTCCACAATACGACTGACGATCAAAAAAAGCATTTTGTCCATCTTGAATATATAAAACAGGATACCTTTTTTTCTGGACATAATAATCATCAGGCAAGTAGACCGTAATCTTACGATCCCTTTTTAACTGTGTCATTGGTAATCGAAACGATACAAACATATTTTTCCTCCTATAACACAAAAAAATAAGCGTAAGCTTATTCCTCTGATTCTGGTAATACGACAGCTTCTTCTCCTTCTTTAGAGAAGATCCAATTGTCTCTTGCATAACGAGCAACATAATCATCATCATTTAAAAGCTCAACCTCTTCAGCTAAAGCTTCTTTTTCTGCTTCTAATTCAGCTTTCTTTTCTTGTAATTGAATTAATTGATTTCTTTGATTTATAACTCTTATAGCATTAATTGATAATATATAAATTAAAACAGCTGAAATACCAATAAATAAAAATCCTACAAATTTTTTATATCTGAATTGTCTTCTTTTCGCCATCTTAATCTCACCTTCTTTACTCCTTTTTTTATTATAGCATTAATGAAATGAAAAAAGAAGATAAAAGGTGAGAATATTCTTTTAAAAATTAAAACATTACTTTCTATATAGCACAAAAAATAATAAGCATAGTATTTTTGATAAAACAAATATCCCAAAAAAACAAAACCAAAAAAATATAATCTTAATATCCCATCATTTAAAACAACCAAACCATAAAAATAAAGAATACCGAAACTAAATCCAATAGCTATCTGAACAATATACCGAAAAAACCTCGATATTCTATATACAATACGATTTAATAAATGATAAACTCCACTCATGACAAAACCATAAGCAAATGAATAAAACAAACATTGAAATTGAACTAATAAATCCATTACTTCAATAACTTATTAAACATTTTATCCTTTTGGTGTGTTTTTTTCTTATGATCAGATACATAACTCATACTATCTATATTTCCTTTGATACTCACTTCATTTTGATCTTGATCCAATCTAACCAAAGTCAATTCACTCCCAGTAATATTCAAATAACCCAAAGATGTTTCAATCAAAAATTCATAAGCATCAAAACTTTCAATCTTTTTAACACCAGTTAGCTCTAACGTCTTACGATCCTTTAAACAAACATGATGATAAGGTGTCTGTTCAAAATGTAAACTATTCTCCATAAACATACCTCCTAAATCACCATATGCAAAAAAGAAGAAATTTATTCACTTAAAACTTCTTCCTTACGCTTTTCTTCTAAAATTTCATACAACATTGCACTATCATCTTTTAAAACATGATCACGCAATTCTTTAACCTTTACCACCAATATACTACGACCAAACTCAATCTCAATAACATCGCCTAATTTAAGTTGTGTCGCCGGTTTTGCTATTTTCCCATTAACTTTGACTCTTGAAGATTCACTAATCTCCTTTGATAAAGTTCTTCTTTTAATAATCCTTGATACTTTTAAATATTTATCTAAACGCATGCTTCAATCTCCCGTTCAATCATTTTCTTTACAAATTCCAACAAAGTTTCATCTATCTGATAATAAGGTGTTTGTTTTGTCAACATCAACAAAGCTCCTTGACTTTCTTGTTCAACAACCAAAGGGAAAATAGTCACTGTATGCTTGCCATCAACAAACGACATAGTTATTTCAACTTGCTTTTTTCGTTGTTGAATCATTAATTGCAAATCATTAGGAATTTGTTTCCTTTGATATGCTGCCAATCCATCATATGAACAAATTATAATCTGCTCTTTATCACACAATAAAAAGGTATTACGATATTTTTCATACAAACCTTCTAATAAAACCTGAATCATAGGACTTAACTTATTCAATACAGAAAACTTTGTCAAAATAATTTTATCATCTTCTAAAGAGAAAGCAATGCTTTCTCCTTCTTTCATCATCAATTGTTTTCTCATTTCTTTAGGAATTACAATTCTTCCTAATTCATCTATTCTTCTCACCATTCCAGTTGTTTTCATTATATGACCTCACTTAAAATATTCATTTGATATTATTATATCCACTCCTAACTCTTTTAATCTTTTATATTCTTTTAAACTTGGAACAGTCCAGACAGCTATTTTCTTATGCAATAATCTCAATTGCGTCGTTCTTAGGCCATTTAAAAACTGATATCGAGGATGAAAAGCTTCAATATGATTTTCAACCAGTTCTTGAAATTTTTTATTATAATGATGTTCCATCAAATAACCGACATATATGTGATGATCCAATTCCTTCATTTTCATAACCGAAGGTAAATAAAAAGAGGAATAATAAACTTTTGACTCAACACCCTTTTCTTTTACTAATCGATAAACCTTTTCTTCAATTCCTTCATAATGAACAACATCTGTCTTTAACTCAATATTAACAACAAAATCTTTATCCTTAATAAAATCTAACAATTCCGCCAACGTCGGAATATCATAATGCTCCTCAAACTGATAACAATAATTATATTGTCTTAATTCAGAAAAAGTCATATCCTTGACATAACCCTTACCTGTACTCGTTCGATTGATTTTTTCATCATGTATCAACACCATCTCACCATCACTAGTTAAATGAACATCTGTCTCAACACCATCAAAACCAACCTCATAAGCTTTCATAAAAGCTACCATAGTATTTTCTGGATATTTTGCACTATATCCTCTATGTGCTAATTTTTTCATACCTTCGCTTCCCATCTATGTTATAATGATTATACTAAAAAATGGAGGTAATACAATGATAAAAGCTATCTTTTTTGATATTGATGGAACACTTCTTTCCCACCGTACAAAAACTGTACCAACCTCAACAAAACAAGCTCTTCATCTTCTTAAAGAAAAAGGGATATATACCTTTATCGCGACTGGAAGACACATTTCAGAAATGCGTGATTTACCTATTCATGACTTAGAGTTTGAAGGGTATATCACTTTAAACGGCCAATATTGTTTTAATCATGAAAAAACTCTATATGATTTACCCATCAATCATCAAGACATTGAAAATATCTTACATGAAATTCATCAACATCCTTTTCCTTGCATTTTCGTTGAAAAAGAATTGATGTACATCAATTATCATAACCAAGCAGTTCAAATTGTGCAAGATGCAATTTCAACTCCTTTACCAGAAATTAATGACTTAAATCGTGGATATACACATCCTATCTATCAAGTCATTCCTTATGATATAACAGAACAAGACGAAAAAAGAATACTTGCATTAATGCCTCATTGCAAAAAAACACGCTGGCATCCACTTGCTTTTGACATAATTCCTGCCCATGGTGGAAAGCAAAACGGAATCAAAGAAGTCCTTCAATACTATCATATACAACCTGATGAAACAATGGCTTTTGGTGATGGTCATAATGATATAGATATGTTTGCATTTGTCAAGTTAGCTATAGCCATGGGAAATGCTGATGAAGAAGTCAAACAGATAGCTGATGATGTAACTGATGATATTGATTGCGATGGTATATACAAAGCACTAAAAAAATACCACATCCTTTAAATGACTCCCATCAACAAAATAAGACCGCTATAGACAGTCTATTTTGTTAATGCTTCAGTAATAACAGGAACAACCTGTTTCTTTCTAGAAATAACACCAGGTAAACTTGCCTGTTGATCAACAAGTTCAACATTGAATGCTGTGGCAACATAATCAGGACGAGGTCCGGCTACAAAAACTTCACTTGTTGCATTAATAACATCAGTCAATAACAACAATGTAAATTCCATATGATTATCAACAGCCACTTTATTCATATATTCAAGCATATCAGCTTTATATGATGCAAATCCTTCAATATCCATTGTATTAACCTGTGCAACTCCAACAGATAAATCTCCAAAATTAAATTTCTTATAATCCTGGTTGAAAATTTCTTCAACTGTCTTCCCTACTAAAGAAGTTCCAGCTTTGAACATGCTCATACCAAATTCTTTAATATCAACTTCTGCAATGACTGCTAATTCCTTAGCAATCTTTGTATCAGTTGGAGTACATGTTGGAGATTTGAATAATAATGTATCACTAATAATAGCTCCAAGCATAAGTCCAGCCATATCTTTAGGAATCTCTACACCGTGCTCCTTATAACATTTCGCAACTATTGTTGCAGTGCATCCAACTGGCTCTGCTCTAAATAAAACTGGCCCGATCGTTTGAATATCTGCAACTCTATGATGATCAATAATTTCTAGTATTTCAGCTTCTTCAATGCCATCAATTGATTGACTTCTTTCATTATGATCCACTTGAATAACTTTTTTCTTCATTCCATTTAACACTTGAAAACGTGAAATAGATCCCACAACACGTCCAGTAAAATCCAATACCGGATAACTTCTATAACGCGTTTCACTCATGACTTCTTTCACATAATCAACAGTGTCATCAGTAGAAAATGTTACCAATCCACCTTTTTGCATGACATATTCAACTGGAATTGATTGAATAATTTGTTGTGAAGCCATAAATGTATTATATGGGGTAGATATAACACTCGTATGTGCATCTATACATTGCTTCAATAATTCTTCTGAAATAGTCATTGAACCAGCTAAAATGATCAAAGATACTTTTCTATTAATAAAATGAGAAATCGCTTCATCTCTGTCTCCCCCAACAATAACCACATCATTTCCTTTAATACGTTTCACCGCTTCCTGAGCAGTCATTGCAGCAATATGCACTTCACCTTTAATCGTCTTTAACTGTTTATCAAGATATAAAATACTTGCATCCAACGTATCTATAACATTTTCAATAGGAGTATTCGCTTCTTTAAGAATAAAACTATCCCATTCATCCATATAACCTTCAATAATATTAGAAGTTGATAATAACCCTAATAATTGACTATGATCATCTAAAACAGGTGCGCTTTTTAAATTTTGCTGTTTCATTAAAGACCATGCTGTTTTCAATGTCAATTCTTTTGAAAAAACTGTAACTTTATCATAGTCTAAATCCTCAACCGTTTGTTTAACTGTTTTCAACAAAACGGGTATTTCAACATGAAATCTCTTTAAAATATATTCTGTTTCCTTGTTAGTCTCCCCAATTCTCACTGGTACAGCATTATATCGACCAATTTTAAATAAAAAATCCGCATAAGCAATTGCACTGCAAATAGAATCACTATCTGGATTCTTGTGTCCACTTACAAAAACAACATCTTTCATACTTTATTCCTTTCTACATTTTCTTTAAGTAACGATAAATTGTCGGTTCACTAACTGCTAATTTTTCTGCAACTAAGCCAATTGCTCCTTTAACTTTAAACGTTCCTTTTTCTTGTAAATACTTAACAACGTTAATTTTTTCTTCTACATTTAATCTTTCCACTAAGAAATAACTTGGGAACCCCATTTTTTCTAGACATTCCTTAATATATAAATCAATCATTTCATCTAAAGGTGAAGATAATATTTCAATTGGATTATCGCGCTTAAATTCAACATCTTTAGATTCTTTAATACCAAGAATCTTTTTCAAAGTTGCTTCTAAATATTCATAATCGGAAATATTAACATTAATGCATAGCATACCTATAGGCATTTCTTTTCCTTCTTCTTTAATGAAATATGTGGCTGAACGTAAAAGCTTTCCATCAGCTCCTGTTGTTTTATAATTCACAACAAAATCATGATCCTTATATTGCTTTGTTTCTAAATAATGAATAGATAAATTTGAAAGCTTTGCACCGACTTCTCTTCCCGAAATATGACTATTTGCAATAGCCACAATTTCTTGTTCTTCAGACGTTAAATCATGCAAGGCAATTTCAATATTTTCACCTAATGCTTCCCCAAAAAATTTGACCATTTTTCCATATGGTTCCAATAGTTTATACATGACTCTATCTCCTCCGTTCTTATATTATACACAAAAAAACTAAAAAGTCATAGAGTTTTATCATGATAAAAAAAATAACAATTCGATACCTGCCCTTCATAAATATCCTAAAGAAATGTTTTAAATTAAAAAAAAGTTCTACTATCGCACAAAAGTCACGTAGTTAAATAACCTACGTGACTTTTTAGATAAAATTATAATACGCGATTCCCTCCATATTTTCTGACTTTTAAAATATGACAAGATCCTTCTCCAAAATACTTTTCTATCTCTTTTTTATATATTTCAACATATTCATCCTTAACAAAAGCTTGAATTGTTCCAGCAAATCCTCCACCATGAACTCTACAAACCCCATTATCTTTTAAAATTTGTTCTGATAATGCGATTGCGATTGAAACAGCTTGATTTTCTGTATAATTATTTGAATAAATATTTTGCAAATATTTATATGAGCTTTCACCAGAAGCTTTGACAACAGCCTTAAACTTATCAAAATCACCATCATTTAAGGCTTGTACAGCTTGACGAACACGTTTATTTTCATTGAATAAATGAATTGTTCTCAATACTGCACGATCATTAACCGTCTCTCTGATTTCAGGTAAATGAGCATAGAATTCTTTTTCATCAACATCTCTCAAAAATTCTTTTCCAAAGAATTGTGCTACTTTTTTCATTTCATATGGAATTGCAGCATAATCATTTGTTAAATCAGCATGTGAAGCATGTACATCAACAATACATAAACTATGCTTAAACTCCGGAAAATCAACTTCAATTTTTTCTACAATTGGATGATTATTATCTTTAAAATCAATATGAATCAAACTACCAACTGAACATGCACATTGATCCATTAAACCACAAGGCTTTCCAAAATAGACATTTTCACTATATTGACCAATTTGCGCAATCAATACTGGATCAACACTCACATCATTATATAATCCTGATAAAATTGTCCCAATCATGACTTCAAATGCAGCTGATGAAGATAATCCGGACCCTTGAAAGACATCGCTAGTCATATAAGCATTAAATCCACCTATTTTTAATCCTAATTCATGATATTTTGCCAATACTCCTCGTATTAATCCTTCAGAAGTTTCTACTTCTACATCTTTTTTCTTTAAATCATTAATGTCAATTTCCTGAATATCATATTCATCAGACAAAACTTTTACCTTCGCTTCCATTGGAGCAACAACAGCTATAATATCTAAATTGATTGCAGCTGCCAACACTTCACCATGTTGATGGTCAGTATGGTTCCCACATACTTCACTTCTACCTGGTGTACTATAAATTTCTATTTCTTGATCACCATATAAAGAAATAAATTTCTTTATTGCAGCAATATATCTATTCTTTTGACTTTCAATTAAATGTTCATCTACATAAACATTTTTTAAGATATCATTATATTGATTTTCTTGGATTTCTTGTATCACTAAACTTGCTTGTTTCATTATTTTATTACCTCAAACTTATATGAAGTTGTTTCATCATAAGTTTCTCCCTTTCTTAAAATTGTTGTTGGTTCTTTTTCAATATGAATCGCATCTGGTAGATTTTGGGTTTCTATACATACTGCATCACGTGCATCATAATGTTGACCATATTTTCCTAAACGACCATCTAAATAATTTGCTGTATAAATCTGTGCACCAGGTAAAGTTGTTGAAACTGTTAAACGACGTCCACTAGCTACATGTGTCAATACAACCTGATTTTCTTTTTCAGTAAAGATAAAAGGATGATCAAAGCCTTTTCCTATTTTCAATTGTTCATCATCCTGATCAACACGTTCTCCAATGAGAGCTCCTTTTCTAAAATCAAATGCTGTTCCTTCAACTTGACGAAATTCACCTGTAGGTAAACCATCCTTATCTATACAAGCATATTGATCAGCTTTCACTTGTAAAAAATGTTGATAGATATTTTCTTTTTTACCAGACAAATTAAAATATGAATGATTTGTAATATTAATTAACGTGTCCTGATCTGTTGTCGTTTTATAACGAATAATCAAAGTGTCCCCGTCTAATGTGTATATTGCTTGAAAATCAAGATTTCCCGGATAATTTTCCTCGCCATCTTTTGATAAATAGTGAAAAACAATTGTTTTATCATCTTGAATTTCATAATCAAAAGTACAATAACAAAATCCTTTAATCCCACCATGAATATGATTTGGTCCATTATTAATGGCCAAATGATATTCCTTTCCATTTAAAGTAAATTCACCACGTCCAATACGATTAGCTACTCTACCAATCAATGCTCCCAAACAAGCATCCAATGTTTGATAAGATGTAAAATCATCGTATCCTAAAACTACATCGTCAACATTACCGTCCTTATCTTTCATCATGACTTTCACAATTGTACAGCCATAATTAGAGACAACAACTTCTAATTGATCATTTTTCATTGAAATCAAATCAATATTATCATCAATCTTCTCAATCACTTGAATCATATTATTCCTCCTTCTTACTTCTTAAATATCATTCCAAGATGATAATAATGCCTCTTATTGAAATGTCTAAACAACAAATCAACATTTGCCTCAAAAATATATTTCTTTTTATATTCTACCATGAATACTTTCCTTTTTCACTTCATAATCTATTTTTTCTAAAATATATTATATAACTACTTCATATTGAGTCTCTATCTTAAAATTCTCTAGAATCACAAAAGAAGAGTAGAAAATATTACAAAAGCTTAATACTAGCTGACTCAAAATCATAACCATACCTAAAAGACCTGGTATGTATGCGCCCTAGAAGGGCATTCTGTTGCGCTGCGTTCCACACTCTGAAACCAGACAGCCACAACGCCTTTACTGGCTCACCCGTGAACAAGTCTATAAATTCTCTCACACTCATTTGATCATATAGCTTATCTTCCTGCAATTGATTTTGGATATATTCCTTGATAACTTTTTCATTCTTTCCAACTGTATCGCAAAAATACTCCTTTATCCAGAAATGTTGATTTCCATATTTACACTTTAAATGTGCATGTTGATCAAATATCATCAATGTCGATTTACTTTTCATATATCCCATAATATCCGCTACTGCATATTTTGACGATATCTTCAATAACATCTGGACATGTCTCTCCTGATATAATCTCTTCTCAATCTATGATATATTATTATTTTCCCATACTTTGGTACTATAACAATATGATATTTACATCGATATGATGTATGTGATAAACTGTTTGTGTCTTTCATTAGACATCCTCCTTTGATTTTATATTCAGCTACCAGGCTAAATATATATTTATCATTGGAGGTTTTTTATTCACAACGCTGAAGCTAAAATCTTACCATGCGCATAGTACGTGGTATTCACTTCGTTAATAAAATTAAAAATCATCATAAGATGACTTTTTTTAAAATTCCATTTTCTAAATCATGGATATTATATAAATTATTTAATACATCAAAAGTTTCCTTAAGATTGTATTTTGCACTTTTCCACCCATAACCGTCAGTAACCCATATAAATGTTATTCCTTCAATCTCACCAATTTCTTGGGTTATATTTTTATAACTTCTTGCTGTTTCATTCAACTTACTTCCACCCGCCTTATAAAAATTCGTTTCAAAAACATAAATTTGATTCTTTGTTTTTACAACAAAATCAAACCTTTTAGCAACATCTCCAGCATTTGTAAGTGGTGATAAATCAGTATTCCATTTCTTTTCAATATCTTTAGTATACATTTCTTTATAATATTCAACATTCAGCTCTTGAATATATCTTTCTAATAAATTTTCCATCAAATGTCCACCACGATTTTTTCTTCCGTTTGAATCTAGACCAACTTCTATGCCTAAAACATAATCTACTAAATTATTAATAATATGATTAACTATCAACTCTTTTAGTCCAGTTTCTTTTAAAAATTCAAGATACAGATCAATATCACTATAAGATAATTTTTTATATTTATATAACATAAAATCATATTTAATATTTTTATAGTTTGTTTGGACTTCAATTTCATGTTGTCTAACAGCCAACAATATAGGAATGCATTTTAATGTTTGAGGATATTTCAGACATATAGATTTAAATTCATTATCAAAATCTTTTGATCCTATTAATGAATTTAAAATATTTAATTCAACTTTAATATCATTTATATTTTCATATACCTTTTCAAAGTCAACATAATATTTATAATCAGATATTGAACTTCTTAAAGTTGATAACCATTTCTCAAAGTTTCTCTCCATAATTAACATCCTCTATTCTCTTCAAACCTATTTCATAAAATTCCTTTTCTTTTTCTATTCCTATAAATCTTCTCTTTAACTTCTTACATACAACACCAGTTGTAAAACTACCCGCCATAAAATCACAAACAAGATCATTTTCATTTGTACTTGCTAAAATAATTTTTTCTAATAAATATTCAGGCTTTTGTGTTGGATGCTTCCCATTTTTCTTTTCCTTTTGTGGTGTTAATGACCCTACAAACACATCTTTCATTTGTTTACCATCATTCAATTCTTTCATCAGTTTATAATTAAAAGTATGCTTAGCATTTTTAATATTCTTTTTAGCCCATAATATTGTTTCAGTTGAATGAGTAAAACAACGACATGCTAAATTTGGTGGTGGATTTGTTTTCATCCAAGTCACATTATTAATAATCTTGAATCCTAATTCTTCTAACAAATACCCAATAATATAAATATTATGGTATGTACCAGATATCCAAATTGTACCTTTATCTTTTAGTATCCTTTTTGCTTCAATTAACCATTTTCTGTTAAATTCTACTTTTTCTTCAAAATTAAAATTTTCATCCCATTTTCCTTTATTCACAGATACTTGTTTACCATCAAAACAAGATATCCCACCATTAGATAAAAAATAAGGTGGATCAAGAAATATCATATCTACTGATTTTTCTTCTAAATGAGGTAATATTTCAAAAGCATCTCCATTAATTAATCGAATATCATTATTTAAATCATAGTTAGTAATAATAAGCTCTTCCCCTATTCTATTTTTAGCATCTGAATTAATATTTCTTTTAACATTAACAACCTTAATATGAAAATCTTTATACAATTCTCTTATAAGTTCTGTATTATGATTTGTAAGCATGCAATAAACGCCTTTTTTAGATAACTCTTTATAAAGATTAGCTAATCTAATATGTTCTTCTTTTGTGAATCCTTCTTTAGTATATGATTCAAAAGAAGTATCACTTAAAAGATCATAAGGGCTATCAAAAAATACGAAATCACCTTTTTCACAATTCTTACAAATGTTTTCAAAATCAGTACACAAAATATCTACATTTTGTAAATACTCAGATATTTGATCTATATCTTCTTTTTTATAAGATTTACCTGATTTCTTATTATTAAATGGTACATTAAACAAACCTTTAGAATTTACTCTATATAATCCATTAAAACAATGTTTATTCAAATAAATAAACATTGCTGCGAGAGAAATGTTTTTTTGTTGATTCATTATCATTTCATTGTATAAATCTCTTGTATGATAATAAAATTCCTTGGGACTCTTTGCATGTTCTAAATCTAAATTATCCAATTCTTTTAAAAGTTCATCTTTTTGATTTTTTATGCATTCATATGTAAAAATAAGTTCTTGATTTATATCATTAATGGTTGCATTGTCAAACGCAAAATTTAAAACTACTGCCCCACCACCAACAAAAGGTTCATAATAATGATTAATATTGTCAGGTAGCATTTTCTCTATTTCATTTAATAGCTGTGTTTTTCCACCAGCCCATTTTACAAAAGGTTTCATATTCACTCCTTTTCCCTTAGTAATGAACTAA
>CAYSWW010000027.1:3718-17998 GCA_964434915.1 uncultured Coprobacillus sp. | reverse complement strand
AAGTTATTCTACACCCCACAAGTTGGAAACCCCAGGTTATTGTGGAGTGCCAGAAAAAAACAGATTTCTCTGTTTAATCCATAAATAAACCTTGAGATTCCATGGAATTTATCTCAACAATCTTATAAAAATATTCTTTTTGAGACATATCTTTAATCTCCAACGTTTTTTCAATTTGTCCATCTTTAATATATAGAAGTTTCTTAGAGTAACTAGCAATCATCGAATCATGAGTTACCATTAAAATCGATACACCTTCATGATTCAATTGCTTAAATAAAGCCAATAAATCATGAGAATTCTGACTATCCAAATTACCCGTTGGTTCATCAGCAACAATTAATTTTGGCTCAGTAACTAAAGCACGCGCGACAGCCGCTCTTTGACGTTGACCACCAGAGCATTCATAAGGATATTTATTTAACAAAGCAAAAACATCCAATCTTTCAGCTATTGCTTCAACGCGTTGTTTAATATCATCCAATGGACAATTTGCTAAAGTTAAAGGAACAGCAATATTTTCATAAATTGTTAAAGCATCTAACAAATTAAATTCCTGAAAAATAAATCCTAAATTTTCATAACGAAAACGCCCCACTTCATTTTCACCCATAGCTCTAACTTCTGTACCATTAATAAAAACCTTTCCCTTGGTTGGTATATCAATCGTTGAAAGATTATTAACAAATGTAGACTTTCCTGAACCTGAAGGACCCATAACACAAATAAAGTCACCTTCATACATTTTTATAGAAACATCTTTTAAAGCAGTCACAGGATTTTGCGTTCCTAATCCATATATTTTCGTTACCTTTTCAGCAACCAAGATTTCTTTACTCATAATGAATACCTTCCTCCCATATCTTTAGCACATTCTTTTTATATGATATATAAGTTAACATACAAGCTATCATTGCAGCTATAAGTTCAAACATCACTACACTGACAACAAAAAATAATGAAATATCATGATGAAAATAAGCTTGTAATAAAGCCAAAATAATATAAATCAGTGGTAACATCACTAAGATAGTATAAAATAAGACAACTTCCTGAAAAATAATAGTTTTTAACTGTTTGTAAGTATAACCCATCTTATACAAGTTATAAAAACTTACACCTCTTGAAGATGCTTCCATTAAATATTTATAAACAATACTTGCCAATAATAAAATCAGCATAACAATAAAACCAATAATAGCTGTTATAAATTCTCTTGGATTATCTTTTTGCATAATCATAATAGCAATCATGACACTTGATGAAACTGCAAACAAGCCTATCAAAACACAAGCACGTCTTAAGGAATAATAAAGATGTGATAAAGAAATTAAATAAATTTTATGAGCTAAAAATTTTTTTTCTTTAATTTGATGAAAAAAAGTAGGAAACACATATTTCACCATTCCGCCAACTCCTAATGCCCCAATAAAGCAAGGAAAGATAGCTGAAATAGGCGAATAACTCATAAACAAAGATCCCAAACCCAACACATAAAGCAAAACATAAACCAATGGGGGAATTTTAAATATACGTTCATCTTCCAAAACATTCTTTGTCTCTTGTGATAAAAGATAATGAATATCTTTGCGATAAACAAAGCCAGAAATATAAATCATTTGTGCAAACAAAATTGATAAAATACATATAACCGTTTTCCCAATCGCACTTACCGGTAAATAAAACAAAGAGACTTGTTGATAAAGATAGTGGTAAATAAGCTGATTAACCCCTAATGACAATCCAGCCCCTAATAAAACACCTAAAACAAAAGCAATGAATGTCATAACTAGATTTTGATATATCAAATATAAAGTCACTTTTAAAAAAGATGCTCCTGACATTGTCATGATTGCAATTTCTTTTGTTTTTCTAGAAATATAGAAATTATTAGCAAACACAATCATAAAAGCACAAAATGTAATAATTAAAAAAGACAGCATTGTTGAAAAAGGCATTTGAGTATAAAACCATTGAACAGATGCTTCTTGTTGAGACAATAAGTATTGATTATCAATAATATTTAAAAACAAAAACGTAATCGCTATCGTCAAAGATAGCGTAATCGTATAAATCATGCTTTTTTTATATTCTCTTTTTAACATTTTCAATGCAAACTTTAAAACATGCATAATTTCCTCCAAAATCATTAGAAAAAGAATTTGAAACAATAAAAATTATTTCAAATCTTTTTTTCACTATTTTAACCTTTTACCACTTCTAAACAACTATCAAAAATCTTTTGAGCATTGAAATCAATAAAATCCTCATCACTAATTAATATGACTTTCTTATCCGGATGATTTGCTTTTATTTTTTCATAAGACCCCTTTAATTGTGGTTCAATCAAAATAACATCTGCCAAATCAATTGAATATTCTACTGCCACTTCTGATGCAGACCAAATTGTGGCATCCACTCCTCTACGTGAAGCAGCATCTTTTAATTTTGTTGAAAACAATGTTGATGTTACTCCAGCTAAACAGCATAATAATATTTTCATAATCTACCCTTCTTTCTTGTTATTATTTTAGCATAGAATAATAATAATTTCCATAAGAAGTAAAGGAAATATTCATTAGGAAATTAAAAAAATAAAAAAGGCTACGCTTGTCGTAACCTCATTTATAAAGGATTATTTACCTAATGCACTTTTAGCTGTATCAACAATTGCTGTAAATCCTTTTGGATCAGCAATCGCAATTTCAGATAACATCTTTCTATTAATTTCTACATTAGCTAATTTTAAACCATGCATTAATTGTGAGTAAGAAATATCATTCATTCTTGCTGCAGCATTAATACGTGCAATCCATAATTTTCTCATTTCACGTTTTAAATTTCTTCTGTCTCTATAAGCATATTTATAAGAATGCATGACTTGTTCATGAGCAGTTTTATACAAAGTATGCTTAGAACCAAAATAACCTTTGGCTAATTTTAAGACCTTTTTTCTTCTACGTCTTGTTGTATATCCACCTTTAACTCTTGCCATATCTATTTCCTCCTATTTAATTACCCTTGTAATCTAGATTTAATTCTCTTCATATCAGAAGGGTGTACTAATGTTGCTTTAGCTAAATGTTTCTTTTGTTTATGAGTTTTGTTATGAGATAAATGTGAAACATATGCATGACTACGTTTCATTTTACCTGTTCCTGTTCTTTTTAAACGTTTCTTTAATCCACTATGTGATTTCATTTTTGGCATAATTCTATCCTCCTGTTATTTTTTCTTTGGCGCTAATATAGCAGTTAATGTTCTTCCCTCAAGTTTGGCTGGCTTTTCAATAACACAATAATCAGCACATTCTGCAACGAAGTCATCGAGTATTTTTTGACCAATATCAACATGAGCAAGTTGTCTTCCTCTAAAACGAACCGCAATTTTGACTTTATCACCTGCTTCCAACCATTTGATTGTTCTCTTTAATTTAACATTTTTATCATGAACATCGATTGTTGGAGATAATTGCGTTTCCTTTAAAGAAACTACTTTTGAATTTTTCTTCATTTCCTTTTGTTTCTTTTGTTGTTCAAAACGATATTTTCCATAATCCATAATACGACATACAGGTGTTTTTGCCTTTGGTGCTACACACACCAAATCAAGATCCACATCATAAGCCGCATTAATTGCTGCATTACGTGACATAACCCCTAATTGTCCTCCGTTTTGATCAATAACTAAAACTTCTTTAAAACGAATTTTTTCATTCACCAAGTCTTCATTTGATTGGTTGTTATACTTGCTAATAATAGACACCTCCTATAAATTCATTATGTAGCACAAACAAAAAGTGAGCACATAGCACCCACTCATTTGACAATAAGATATTTTATCTTAGTGACATTTGCCTAGCGTTATTGACACTCAGGCGAGAAGTAGGCACTTCTTCTTTCCACTACTTTTCATTTTCTTAAATATATTAACGAATTTTATTATCTATGTCAATCATTTTTTAATATTTTTTTAAAAGAATCAGGTGTTTGCGAAACAAAACGCATTTCTTCTAAGGTGAAAGGATGAATAAACATGAATTCATGCGCATGTAAAGCTAATCTTTTGATAGGATTGGTTTTTGCACCATATTTTTGATCACCTGCAATTGGATGATGCAACGATGCCATATGAACACGAATTTGATTTTTTCTACCAGTATCCAAATGAATTTCTAACATAGTATAGTGTCGACTTGATTGAATCTGGCGGTAATAAGTAATAGCTCTTTTCCCTTTCTCTTTGCTTGTGATATAGACAATTTGTGTTTTTGACTCTGCTAAATATTTGTCAATTGTTCCTTTTTTCTTAGGCAATTTCCCTTCTACAACAGCAATATATCCGCGTTTTTTTATATAATGGTTCCAATCATGTGTTAAAGTATCATAAAGTTTTTTATTTTTTACAAACATTAAAATACCTGAAGTATACTGATCTAATCGATGTACCAAATATATTTTTTCTTTTTTCTTGGCTAAATAAGCTTTAACATAGGAATAGGCCGTTTTTTCTTTTTCATGCTCTGTTTGTTCACTTAATAAACCACATGGCTTATTAATAACAATCAATTCTTGATCTTCATAAAGAATATCTAAACCGATTTCTTTTTGACCTTTCTTTATTTCTACTATTTGTCCGACTTCTAAATGATATGCATAATGCGTCTGAATATGACCATCAACATAAACATTTTCATATTTTAAAAGTTTTTTGATCTCATTTCTTTTTTTATTTGATTTCTTTAATAAAAAATCAAATAATGACATTACTTGATCAACGTTGTACTTCATGAAGAATTTCCTTCATATGCTCATAAACACTTTTTTCAAGATTCAATTGTCCCTGTTGAAGAGCAGTTGTCAAATCCATTGTCATCAGTGAAATAGCATAAATAGATGCAAAGCCTAGATTCTCTAAAACATCTTGATCTTCGACTCGTCCGGCAAAACCAAAGACTTTTTTCTGATATTTTTGAGCTAATTTTAAAACACCATAAGGCGTTTTTCCATATTGTGTCTGTCCATCCATTTTACCTTCACCAACAAATACACAATCACAATGAGCAATTTTTTCTTCTAAATGCATAACCTCGCTGACAACTTCAAAACCACGTTGTAACTGCGCATTCAAGAATGCTAAAAGAGCATATCCCAATCCTCCAGCCGCACCAGCTCCCGGACTATTCTTACAAGCACGTTGATGCAAACGATCACAAAGGTTAGCATAGTTTGACATTTCTTGATCAACCTTTAAAATATCTTTCGGTAATAAACCTTTTTGAGGTCCATAAATAGCCGTAGCCCCACGAATGCCACAAAGAGGATTATTCACATCACAAACTCCAATAAAATGGACCTTTTGTAGTCTTGCATCCAAATGAGTTTCATCAATTTCCACAATATCCTTTAATCCATTCATCGTTAAAGTCACTTCTTGACGTGAAACATCCAAAAAACGAACACCTAAAGCACTTAGCATACCAATTCCACCATCATTAGTTGCACTGCCACCTAAACAAATCATCATCTGTGAAGCACCATGATCCAAAGCATGCTTAATCAATTCTCCCAAACCATATGTTGTCGTCTGATAAGGATCCTTTTGTGACTCCTGTAAAAGCTCTAATCCACATACCTGTGCACACTCAATAATAGCCAATGAATCAATATAACCTATGGGTGCTTGAACGTCTTCAAACAAGGGGCCTTTAACCGTATAATAAACTTTTTCGCCATTTAAAGCATCAATAAGCGTTTCTAAAGTTCCTTCCCCACCATCAGCTAAAGGGCATAAATCAGATACAATTGACGCATCATAGCGCATAATAGCTTTTTGCATTGCTATTGCAGCCTGCTTAGCACTCATACTTTCTTTATATGAATCTGGTGCAATGATTATTTTCATGTCATATCCCTCCATGATTCTATTCAATAATAGATGCCGATACTGTCATTACAAATGCACTCACAAGAGTTTCAATAATGACAACCATCCAAATTGGAAAAGATTGAAAAGAAAAAGCTAAGACAAGCAGAATCATTTTCATAGCAATTGTAAAAAAATTATTAAAAATAGCCAAAGTACGCATTTTCCTTGCAATTACAAAAGTTTCATAAACTTTACCCAAATCAGCATCAAATAAAACGATATCACTATTTTCCACGACTTTAGAGTCAGCCATTCCCCCTCGAGAAATACCAACATAACTCTTTTGTAATAACTGAATATCCTTAAAACTATCTCCAATATAAACAATTGGCCCAATAAAACTATCCATCTTCTCTAACTTTTCTTCCACTGTCAAATAATTATAAATGGTATATTGATCATCTTCCAAAGCAACTGGACCATCATTAAAAATCACTAAGATTTTTCCCATATGTGACAATTTCCAAAACAAATCTAATTCCTCATTTGTTACATCCTGTCCTTCAAAACGATCATAAACAATCGTTTGAGTCGCATTAATGGAATCTAATCCCAATGACGATTCCACGACAATACCACTTTGAAAAGCTTTCGCAAATCCAGCTAACATTCCTAATGATGTTGACTGATGACTAGATAAAGCTCCTGCCAATACCAATAAAATAGCTCCATAATGAATATAACTTCCAAATTCCTTATAATCAATAATTGGTAAAAAAACACCTAAAACAATCCCTAAAATCACCATTAAAGGGGTATAAAAATAAGCTAATGTCTTTGTATATTTTTCAATTTTCGATTCATAAACCGGAGCTACTCTTGCAATATTCATTAATTTTCTTAAATTACTACTCTCATAATATTTCGTTATTTGAATATATATTGCTTCATCACTTGCATTGATATCACCACTATTAACTTCCTGGCCTTCTTTCACATCAATATATTCATAAGTACTTGTATTAGAATAAGTATTAATTTGTGTTTGACCCTTGACAATAATTCCTGAAACAGGAATTATTTCCTTTGATGAAATCTTAATAATATCACCTATCTCTAAATCATAAAGTGAAACTTCTATCTCCTGATCTTGTACAACTTTTATTCCCTTTTCAGGAATTTTAACTGTTCTATCAATTTTGACCAATACTCTTTTTAAACATCTATTTAAAAAAGGAACTGCTAATTGATAAACAATAGCTGCTAGACACGTTTCAACATATGCTCCGGCAACAATCCCCATCACAAGCGCACAAAACACCAAAACATCTTCTTTAAAGAAATGAAATTGTTTGATATTTTGAAAAGTCGCTTTAATTAATCTTTCCGATAAAACAAGTATCACTACAAACCACATCAATGGTGAAATAAAACTTTGATTACGTGCTGTAATAAGCGCCAATGCAAAAGCAACCAAAAAGATTGCAATACGAATATATGCCATCAAGAACTTATGATTAAAGACATCCTGTGAACGAATTGGTCGACGATGTTCTATAATTTCAATTGAAGGATTAATCTTAAACAATTCTTTACGTAAATAACTTAAAACATCACGTGTTGATGAAGTTAACATTAAAACCTTATTATTCGCATCATAAATAACATCATGATACCTATCCTGAGATTCAAGACGTTCAACCAAAACATAAATATCTTCCTCAGTAATCATATTTCTAAACATAAAATAATGTTTCTTTTCTTCTCTTTTCGAAAAATCATAATTTTCTTTATGATACTCATCAATCACTTCTTTAATAACCAAATTCTTATTTATCCCTTGAATCAAACTCAATAGAGCTTCAATATCTAAACATTGAAAAACGATTGTATCTTGACTAATTTTTATGTGTGAAACTTGTTCTTTTTCATTAAGAGCAATACTTAAACTGTTCAATTCATTGACATTTTGAATATTGGATATCTCGAATGTCTTTTTTTCCAAAATAATCACCCTTTCTGTTATAAGTCATCATAACATATTTTGATAGAAAAACAAATATGTTTTTATGCGTTCAATCAGGTTTATTCTTTTGGGAAGGGTGATGAAAAAGCAATTTAAAATACTCTTTAAACTCCGCTTCACTACAACTCAAAGCAAATTCCTTACCATATATTTTATAATAGTTCGCTTCAGTATCACTAGACCTAATCATACAAGGATAAACTTCCTTGAACGCAAAAAGAATTTCTTCTTTTTTCCCAATGATCATTGTCATCTCTTTAATACAACGACAATAACAACGCTTACCCTCATTCGCCATAATGACACCTCCTTAACTATTTTATCATGTTTTATACAAACAAAAAAGATTAAGAAAAATTCTTAACCTTCTTTCCATAAAAAATCCATAAAAATAGGAATCTGCTTTTCCCACGTTTCTTCATTATGTTTTCCTTTAACAATTAAATAAGGATAAGTCAAAATCCCTTTTTTCACCAACAAATGAGACAACTCTAAATGACGGGCCGTAGTATAAGCTAAGTCGGTTTTATTACGTGATTCATCACTACCCCAATCCATATAAATACGCGTATCCGCCATTAAATCATGTTGTAAAATATCTCTCTTGAAATCATGAAAACATAATCCTATTGCCGAAGAAAGACAAGCCGCCTTAGAAAAAAAGCGATTATAAACAACAACTGTATAAAGTGCCATCAAACCACCCATTGAACTACCACCAATCATCGTACATTCTCTAAAAGGAATAGTACGATAATGAGTATCAATATATGGTTTCAGCTCATCTACAACCCATTGCATAAGTAAATCACCTTGACCATGAATGGTACCCAAATAGCTATCTAGAACATCATAAGGGCAATACTCATTTAAACGTTCATTGCCTCTATGACTACATTCCATTCCGACCACAATCAATTTTTTATCATATCCATCTAAAAAATCCTTCAAACCCCATGATTTACCATAAGTAGCATCCTGATCATAAAACAAATTATGACCATCATACATATAAACAACTGGATATCTTTCCTGAGTATCATCATAATCATCTGGCAAATACAAATGAATTGTCCGCATATCTTTAAAAGGACGCATATAAACATCAAATTTCTTTATCATTTTTTTCTCCTCGCAAAAAGGCCTCTCATCGAGAGGTCTATTCTTCTTCAGGTAATGCTTTTAATTCATCTTCACCTGTTAAATATTTCAATATCGTAATAGCAGCTTCTTTAGGACCATTATGTTCATCACCTTTAATCCCAAGTTTTGTACGCAACTGTCCAATCTTAACACCTTGCTTAAACATTCTTTTAAAGTAATCTTGTAAGATCGGTTCAGTTTGTTCTCTTCTTTGAACCGGTCCAAAAGGATTTGCAAAATAGCTACCTACTAAACCATATTCAGTTGTTGTCCCTTTAGCCATACGATTCCCAGCTCTAAAAACTTTTAAAGCATCATCAACATTATCAAAGAAGTGAAGAGGTTCCCCTTCTTCATAGTTATTCGCATATAAGAACATATCAACATCATGTTTAGCCACAACATCTTTATAAGCTGTAATTGGAATCACGATACGAGCATTCACCTTATCAGGATTCATAAAAACAGATCTATCAAGTTCCTTAAAACTATATCCTGCATCTAAATCATCTAAACGAACAAAGGCACCAATTTCTGTTCCTGAAGTTTTCACTTTTCCTCTCTTATCTAACGAGAGAATACCCATATCATCATAAATCGTCTTTAAATCAGTAATATAGGCTGCTCCATAAACTTTAATTTGCTCAATAGTTTCACTTTTACCAGCACCACTATCACCCATGACAACAATATTTTTTGTTTCACCATTATGCAAAGTCATTTGTACCATGGCACCGTGAATTGGCAATTCACGATGATTGATCTTTTGAACATTATGCAATGTTAAGATCATTTTCTTCATATATCCAAAATAATCAAAATCTTCATTTGCTGATAATAAAGCTACGATCATATCATTAGATTCATCCTGAAAGAAAGATTGATTTGCTTGACCATCTTCATAACCAAAAACATAGATTAAATCAGGTTTACGATTACGATATTCTGTTTCATCTGCTAAATCAAATAAGTTACATAATGCCACTCCTTGTGCCATGAATTTCACATTAAAATAAACAAAGCACAACAAATCTCCTACCTTAGCAGGATAACAAAACCAAGAATCAGCATCAAATTTCTTGTCTTCAATTGGATTTGTTTTCATTTCCGGGAAAACACCATCTCTTTTATTTCGTTTTGAATAAGCAATAAAAGGTGGATGAATAACGACAGATTCAATAAATGGTATTTCATCTAAATTACGATACTCATAAGGTAAAAACGGACGCATATGAGTCACTGTTAATCCAGCATTGACACCAGCAGTAATCTGACGAATAACTTTATCACGCTTTCCTAATGCTGATTGGATAGAACGATAAACAGCTAAAACAAGTTCTTCAAATTCACTTTGCGCATCAGCAAATTGAACATTCTGATAACCTGCTCGTTTGGTTTCATTAAATACCACAGCATATCTTTGAAGACGTCGCCAAAATAAATAGATATCTTCAACAAGTTCAATAAACATATCACGATTTTTAAAATATGATTTCATTTCAGGACGAAAAGAACATAATTCATCAACAGACATAACTAATAAAAGTTTAAAAACTTTTCTTAAATCAGCTAATAAATCAACATCATCAGCTTGAATACAGTGAAGAAAATGATAAATAGTTGTATCTTTTCTTCTAATATCCTTAATATATTTTTCAATAACCTTCGCAAAAGATTCACTTTCAATCAATTGACAACGGCTTTGACAAAATTCTTCTGAGAAATTTAGAATCGCGCTACCTCTTGTAATACGAAACTTATACGCCATAATCCCACCCTTTCTTAAATTTCATATCATTTTTTTATTATTTTACATTCTAACAGAAAATTTTCTTATTGACTACTAGAATAATAAAATTTATTGAATGATAGCGTTTGCATTTTCAAATCGTATGCTTTTTTCATTATCAAATAAGATTTTTTCTATAAAAGAGACAGAAAGATATATATTTTTCGAAGAAAGATAAATATGAGTTTCATATTTTTTTAAATCAATTCTCCCATCTTCAGTCATGATACAATCATGACCAAAATCAAAATAATAACTTTTATCACTCAATTGATAAGTCATAGTATGTTTGTCATAATCCAAATACACCTTCGTTTCAGGATCAATAATAACAATAACATTATACATATCATTTAAAGACAGATACATTTCTTCACCCAATTCAAACCCCTTCAAATCAAAAGTATATATCTTATCATCTTGTTGATACGTCCCTACATATGTTTCAATATCCCCATCATATTCATAAACGTGACTGCTATTCATTATCAAAAACACAAAAAGGACAATCATCACACTCATCATGATGATAGCAAACAAAACGCGTCCATATCTTAATTTTTTCATAACTCCTCCTAAAAATAAAAAGGTCTTATCAAAAGACCTTAAAAAATACGCGACCAACAACTTGATCATCAAAATCAATATATCCAATGATCCTTGAATCCACACTATTGTTACGGTTATCCCCCATAACAAAGACTTTACCTTCCGGTATATCATAAGCAAAGTCTGCATTACCTACCATTGGTTCATTAATATAATCTTCCTCTAACAATTCACCATTACGATAAAGCTGATTATCTATCATCTCAATATGATCACCCGGCAAACCAATAATGCGTTTAATAATTTGTTCTTTATTTGTATCCCCCTGATATTCAATCACAACAATATCGTTATATTGCGGTTCACTTCTTTTATAAAAGAATTTATCAACTAAAATGATATTTCCATTATGATAAGTTGGTTCCATTGATGAACCGACAACACGAGATATTTGAACAAAATATAAAACACCTAATGTGACAACAACCGTAATAATAATCACTTTTATATATTCAAACAAGGATTTCTTGAAATCTTCTTTTTCCATTTTTACCACCGAAGGTATTATAACACACTTTTAATCATCTTTTAAGCGCGATCGCAATTTTGTCACAATTTTCTTTTCTAAACGCGATACCTGAACCTGTGAAATGCCTAATCTTTTTGCAATCGCTTCTTGATTATAATCTAAATGATAACGCATATAGATAATCATTTTTTCTTTTTCATCTAATTTTTCCATTTCCATCTCTAAAGCTATTTTTTCAAACCACATTTGACCTTTTTTATCAACAATGCGATCTTCTACACTAATAGTTGAACCATCTTTTTCATAAATAGGTTCGTTTAATGAAGTCGGATAATAAGATGAATCAATCGCTTCAACAACATCTTGAACATCAATATGAAGATATTTTGCGATATCTTCAACAGTTGGTTCTTCATTTCTTTCGCCTTGTAAGATTTCTTTTGCTTTTGTTACTTTCATATTTAACTCTTTTAAAGAACGTGATACTTTAATTGTTCCATCATCCCTAAAATATCTTTTGATTTCTCCCATGATGATAGGGACAGCATATGTTGAGAACTGGACATTATAAGAAGTATCAAAATGATTAATAGCTTTCATTAATCCAATACAACCAATTTGAAATAAATCCTCTTTATCATAATAGCTATTCTTAAATCTATGAACAATGGACCACACCAATCCTAAATTATCTTTGACAACTTCTTCTTTAGCTTGTTCATCCCCTGAACGAACTTTTTCAAGAAGTTTTAATGTTTTTGAGTTAGCCATGATCTTTCAGTCTTTTTGTAATGATTAATTTCGTTCCAATATTGATAACACTCTCTATTTCTAATGTATCAGCAAGTGTCTCTATAATTGTTATTCCCATCCCGGCATGTTCTAAGTCTTTTGCTGTTGTATAAAAAGTTTTTTTTACTTGTTCAAGATCTTCAATGCCTTTACCGTAATCTTGAACAATGAGTTTAACATTACATCCCTCAATAATCATTTTTATCACAACCATACATTCAGCATTTTGATTATAACCATGAATAATCGCATTGCTGACTGCTTCAGCAACAATCGTTTTAAATTCAATAACTTCATCAATAGTTGGATTCAACGGTGTTAAAAAAGCTCCTACCGTTGTTCGTGCAAAATTCTCATTATCCAATGATGCACTAAAACTAACTTCCATCTGATTCACAATATCCCCTCCTTGATCCTTTCTATTGATTCATAATAAGGCATAATCTGAAATAATCCCGTTAATTCAAATAAACGATAAGCAACTTGATTCAATCCAGTTAAAATCAAAGTACGATGTTCAAATTTCAACTGATTATACCTTCCTAATACCAGTCCTATTCCTGAACTATCTATAAAAGATGTATGTTGAAAATCAAAAACAACATCCTCTTTTGTTTCTTCTAATAAATCATTTAATTGTTTTCTATATACAGGTGCATTCACACAATCAATCTCACCATAAAAATGAACAATAATCAGATGATTTACTTCTTCAAACTGCATGCTATTTTCCATTCTTTAACCTCCTTCTTGGCTATCATATACTATTTCTATTCTAAAAGAAATCGATTCGACAAAACTAGAATTTATCAAACAAAAAAAGATGTTCAACGAACATCTATAAAAATAATTGAAAATATCGATACACTTTCTCAGCTAATGACAAAGCCGCAATATCTTTGTTGCTGGCCACTTCAAAAGAAGCAATATTAACATCATCCCGCATTAATAAAATATATCCAATCGTTTCATCTTGATAAAACGGAGGAACCAAATCTGTATAATTCATTACATAAGTAACACGATCCTCCTCACTTTTATCTTTCACATAAACAACATCCTCTTTACAAACAATTTCCACATAATCTTCTTTTGCATCAGTAATCGGAACTGTCTCAATCACATCACCTTGTTTAAATAAAGTGACACTTTCATACAAAGAAAAACCATAATCCAATAATTGAGACACTTCCTGATTTCTTACTTTAGGTTCACTCTCTTTCATCACCACTGCGATCAACCTCAAGCCATTTCTTTTAGCAGTCGAAACAATACAATAACCAGCTTCCTTTGTATATCCCGTCTTCAAGCCATCGCAACCATCATAAGACTTTAATAATTTATTCGTATTAACTAGCCAGAATTTCTGATCACTATCTTCACGAATATAACTATCATATAATGAAGTTGTTTCAAAAAGAGTATCACCTCCAATTTCAATCAAATAAGCTGCCATTAATCCCAAATCTAAGGCACAAGTATAATGATCATCATCATGCAAACCTGTAGCATTCGTAAAATGCGTATTCACTAAATTAAGCTCTTTGGCTTTTTCATTCATCATTTGAACAAATGCATCATTTG
>CAYSWW010000027.1:0-3618 GCA_964434915.1 uncultured Coprobacillus sp. | reverse complement strand
GCATCATTTGCTGAAGCAATACTAATAGCTTTAAACAAATCAGTAACCGACATCTGTTCGCCTTCCTCAAGATAAATTTGGCTTCCACCCATACTGGCTGCATAAGTACTACAAGTCAAAATATCATCCCATTTTAATGTTCCTTTTTGAATTGCTTCAAACATCAAAATCATTGTCATGATTTTCGTTGTAGAGGCTGGATATAACCGTTCACTTTCTTTTGAAGAATACAAAACTTGGCATGTTGATGCCTCCATCAAAAGAGCTGAAGCTGCATTAGGTGCTAAGTTCAATTCTTCAGCATGGACATTAATAACAGAAAAAATCATCATCGATATAATACATAAACATAAGAATATTTTTTTAAACATGGAAACACCTCAAAACATTATATGTAGAAATATGGAAAATAGAATGACAGAGAATAACCTTCCTTTTCATCAAAAAAGAGCGTATTTTCATACACTCCTTGAAAATCATCCTTATGATAATTTTTTAAATAAATAATTTCCTAAGCTTTGAATAGCTTGAACAAAGACAATTAAAATCAAACTTGTCGCAATCAGATAAGCCATATTATATCTTTGATATCCATATCGAATCGCTACATCACCTAAACCACCAGCACCGATAGCACCTCCCATAGCACTATAACCAATTAAACTAATCATTGTTAAAGTAATGCCTGAAAGAATGGCAGGCAATGCTTCTTTTAAATAAACTCTTAAAATAATTTGAAAATCACTCGCACCAAAAGACTTAGCTGCTTCAATCAAGCCAGAATCAACTGCTCTTAAGGCACTTTCAATAACCCTCGCCACAAAAGGAATAGCTGAAATCGTTAATGGTACTAAAGCCGCAGTTGTTCCTATTGCTCTCCCTGCAATCAATCTCGTAAAAGGAATCACAATAATCATCAAAATAATAAATGGAAAACTACGAAAAATATTCACAAGCAAATCCAAAATACCATAAATCACTTTGTGAGGACGCAATCCATCTGGTGCAGTCAATGTCAAAGCAATAGCTGGAATAAAACCTAATATTACTGAAAAAATAGTAGAACCAATGACCATAATAAGCGTTTCTTGAACTGCTTTAATCAAAATGCTAGACATTTTCTATCACCTCCCACAATATTCCTTTTTCATTTAAATAATTACAGACACGTTTTCTATCTTCCAAAGAAACATTAATGACCAAACTTCCCATTATAGAACCTCTAAAGTTTTCTAACTTTCCTTGACAGATATCAAAATCAATATCCAATTGTCTTGCTAGTTCTGTAATCGTATGGGAATTTGAATTATCATTCGTAAAAAACAATTTAATATTGATTCCGTCATGTGGTAAGAACTCAATATCATCACCTACAAATGATTGAATTTCCTGATGTGGAGTAACAAACAAGTCCTCAGGTTTACCTTGAGCAACAATCTTTCCTTCTTTAATAAAAGCCACTTGATTACATATTTGCTTAATAACTTCCATTTGATGTGTAACCACGACAATTGTAATCCCTAATTCCTTATTAATTCGAGACAATAAATTCAAAATATCTTTGGTAATTTGAGGATCTAAGGCAGAAGTCGCTTCGTCACATAAAAGAATCTTAGGATTTAAAACCAAAGCACGGGCAATCGCTACTCTTTGTTTTTGTCCACCACTCAATTGACGGGGATAACTATCAACTTTATCTTCCAAACCAACCAATTTCAACAAATCATATATTTTCTTCTTATTTCCTTCACTCTTTTTATTTTCTTTCCAAAACTGTAATGGCAAAGCCACATTATCATATACATTTAATCGATTTAATAAATTAAAGTTTTGAAAAATCATCCCCATTTCTTTTTGAACTTCGCGTAATTCTTTTTTGTTCAAAGTATTAATCATACGTCCATCAACTTCAATACTACCTTCATTAAAAGCTTCTAACCCATTAATACAACGTAATAATGTTGATTTCCCTGCACCACTTTGACCAATGATACCAAAAATATCCCCTTGATGAATCTCTATCGAAACATCATTTAAAACATTCAAATTACCAAAATACTTACTTAAATTATTTATCTTAATCATGATTAACATCTCCTATATAAGAAAGAAATTCTTTCTAAAAAGCTGCGATAACAGACCCATCATAATTTTCTTCAATATATTGTTTAACTTCATCACTTTCAAAAGCTGCAATTAATGCTTTTGTCTTATCGCTTTCTTCATTACCTTCTTTAACAACTAAATAATTAATATATTTATATGCTTCGTCACTATCAGCTTGTTCTGCAAATAAAGCATCATTTAAAGGACTTAAACCTGCTTCTAAAGCATAGTTACCATTAATAACAGCAGCATCAACATCATCTAAAGCACGAGGTAAATTAGCTGCTTCTAATTCTTCAAATTGATATCCATGAGGATTTGAATCAATACTTTCTAAAGTATACAATCCATCAGTATCTTTTAAAGTAATTAGACCATTATCAGCTAATAATTTCAAAGCACGTGATTCATTAGAACCATCATTTGGAATTGCAATTGAAGCTCCATCTTGTAAGTCACTAAGATCAGTGATTGTTTTTGAATAAAACCCCATTGGTTCCAAGTGAATACCAGCAACTTCTACTAAATGCAAACCACGCACTTCATTTTGATCTTGTAAATAATCTAAAGTTTGAAAATAATTGGCATCTAATTCATCATCTTCTAAGCTAGTATTTGGTTGTACATAATCATTAAATTCTACAACCTCTACTTCCCAACCTTCATCTTCTAGTATAGGTTTAACAACATCATTAACAATTTCAGCATGTGGTACAGGTGTTACACCAATTGATATTGTTTTACTAGAATCGCTCGTTTGACTACAAGCAGCAAGCGTCAAAACACATGCCCCAACCAATAATAATTTTCCTAATTTTTTCATTTTCCTCTCCTTTTATGAAGCTATCACTCCATACCCTTTCTTTATAGATTATATAACAAAAAAACTCGTCCTCTAAAAGGACGAGATATTGACCCATGTTACCACCTTTATTCAAAATAATTTCACAATTATTTCCTCATCAAGTACTTCCAAAACGGTTTATACTCTATCACTGTAACGGGTGAACCCGTCATATCCTTACCTTTTTGCAGGCTCGGTATGCAACTCCAAGGCCATCTTCATTTATCCGCCATCATTCTTTTTCACCAACCAAGAACTCTCTACACACTTGAGATAAACTACTCTTCTTTTCACTGTCTTTGTTATATATATCTATAATATACCAACAAAAATATTCTGTCAATAAATTTGTATCACAATCCTATTTATGATCAAAGCAATGAATGAGTTGACTTTAAAAGGATATATTCATCGTATACCTAGAAAAGGAACAATTGTCTCATCAGCATACAAAACAACAATTAAAAATGCTTTTACAAAACCAACTAGCATTACCTCACAAATTATTGATGCCGGTATGAAACCCATACTGAATTATATAAATACAGTGTTTCCAAAGGGAAAGATTTACCTGAAGTAGCGAAGAAATTAAAAATTAAAGAAGATCATTATACAATGTCATTAAGTTAAGATGACAATATTTAACCAGGAATTATATGAAAATATAT
>CAYSWW010000026.1:0-18107 GCA_964434915.1 uncultured Coprobacillus sp. | reverse complement strand
TTTTGTGATTTTTCTAAGTGATTTCACTAACCCTGTGACAAGTGGTCAATCAAAACAATTTATTATTTCTTATAATATTAGCTAAAAGATCATTAATATATTGTAAATCAGAAAGAATATAATTTGGAAAATACTTTCCTGGACTATATAGAACAATAAAGTTGGTTAAAAGATCACCCCAAATAAATTTATGGTGACAATATAATATCGATAAAAAGCAATGAGAAGCATATTGATCAATAGGTTTTAAAATGACAATACCATTATTTCTCTCGGAAGAAAGAATTTGATCTCTCAAGCATACATTTTCAAAAGAATGATCTGTTTTGATATGATGCTTACGAAAATCTTTAAAAAACGTTAATACTTCGTCTTTTGATGAAATATCATCTGATTTAAAGAAATAAGAAGGCTCAAAAATCTTTTTCAATAGATATTCTTCAAGAGGAACATTATCTATTCTTAATTTTGGTTTCGTAAAAAAATTAATATATGATACTTTAATAATTGGTAAATGATATCTTTGCAAATTCTCAACATCGTCTAAATCTGTTGCAATAAAGTCATAATTTCTGATATTCTCTAAGCAATCATCATAATGCAAAAAGGTTGGATGAAATTTCATAGTATTGGTTGTTATTTCAATTGAATGATATAACCATAGTGTCTTTTGTAATTCATTTCTGGAAACAACCAAAATACGATAATGCTTTTTAAATAAATTCCTTTTTACAATGACAATAATTATCAAAACAAAAATATAGTAAAGATAATTCATCACTACTTAATCGAATATCAAATTGTTTTTCAATATAATGGGCAAATACTATAGGAAATTCTAATCGTAAAAGTCCATTAATCCTAATATTTCTTGCTTCATTTTTATCAGGAAAAACAAAATATTTTCTTTTATAAAACAATTTTTTAAGATACATCTCTAAGTGCTTAATGAGTTCCTTTTGATCCTCACTTTTTTCATCGTAAATAAATAAACCTGTAAAACATTGATTCATATATTGGAAAAAATCCTGAACATCTAAGATTTGAGTCTTTGTAAAAGCAATCATGCTTTCATCACTCTCATCAAAGATAATCAATAAAATAGACAAATAATATCTCAAATAATCATCATGAATCGGATATGAAGCATCAACATAGTCCACAACTTTACCAATAAAACTCTTATATTTAGGATTCTCATACTCTTCAACAAAAGATATATCTAAACAATGGTCACTTTCAGCATATGTAATACAAATCATAATCATATAACCTAAAATTTGAATATGATCATAAGAAAGAATTAATTGATAAGCAATCATTAGCTTTTCTATAAATGAAATCAAATCATGATAGAGAGAAAGATCAAAAAAGAATATTTTTTCAAATGACTCATCATGATAATCACTTAATAATTGATTTTGCTGATATATTTTCAACAAATAAACCAATAACATTTTTCGACAATACTCAGTTCCATTATATCTAATCGAATCAATCCTATCATAATAGACATCCATTTTAAACTTCTTTGCTAGTTTTTAACCGCTGATAAATCTTTTTGAATTAAAGATTCAGAATAAGCCAAATCAATAGCCAAATCTCTCAAAGAAATCACACGCTTTTGAAAAAGTTTTCTAGCAATATAATTAATTCTATTCCCTTGAGAATCAAATAAAAACTATTACCTAAATAAGTTGAAATAATATTATTTCGAAAATCATTATATTCTTCTTCATCCTTAATTGTTAAAAAATAGCCAACTCCTTTTTTAGTTGTTAAAATAGCCCCATGCTTCTTTAAAGATGGTTTCACTTCATCTAAATATTTACGTAAAGTTTTTGGCGAAATATTTAGTTCTTTAGCCATTACATTTCCTCTTATTCCCTTTTCTTTAGTAATCAACAAATAGAAAATTTTTCTATGAAGTTCATATTTTTTCATTAACTCATATCCTTCCTGATTTAATCATCTTTTATATTCTCGTTACCATGACCAAACACTTTTTCCAAAATCTAACTTTCCAAGAACAATAAAAGAGAACAAAAAATATACAATATATTTTATTTATTCTCTTAATCATCCCATTTTAAATATTATCTTAACGAAAAAAAGAAGGAATATTATTCCTTCTATGCTTCAACTGTTGTTTTATCTTGTGAAAATAAGATAGCCTTTAATTGACTTTCTATATCTGCCATAACGTCTGAATGATTAGCTAAATAAATTTTAACATTTTCTCTACCTTGACCAATCTTTTCCCCTTGATATGCATACCATGCTCCAGACTTATCAAGTATATTATATTCTACTGCCAAATCAATAACTTCTCCATCTCTTGAAATACCTTTACCATAAATAATATCAACACATGTCGTTTTAAAAGGTGGAGCCACCTTATTCTTTACCACTTTAATATTCACTTTATTTCCAACAATTTCACTACCTATTTTAATTGCTTCACTTTTTCTAATTTCAATTCTTACAGAAGAATAGAATTTTAAAGCTCGACCACCGGTTGTTGTTTCAGGATTACCATACATTATCCCAATTTTCTCTCTTAACTGATTAATAAAAATAACTGTACAAGAAGTTCTATTCATTAATCCAGACATACGACGCATCGCCTTAGACATCATACGGGCTTGAACACCCACAGAATTATCACTAATTTCTCCATCTAATTCTACCTGAGGAACTAAGGCAGCAACTGAATCGATAACCACCAAATCAATCGCATTACTCTTCACTAAAGTTTCCGCAATTACTAATCCCTGTTCCCCACTATCAGGCTGCGATAAAATTAGTTCATCAACATTTACCCCTAAATTTTTAGCATACACAGGATCAATAGCATGTTCAGCATCTATAAAAGCCGCACGTCCTCCCTGCTTCTGCACTTCAGCAATGGCGTGTAGTGTTAACGTTGTCTTCCCACTTGATTCTGGACCATAAATTTCAATAATACGTCCTTTAGGATAACCACCGATACCCAAAGCAACATCCAATGTGAGTGAACCAGTTGGAATGACATCGATGTTTACCGCAACACGATCCCCAAGTTTCATTACAGATCCTTTACCAAATTGTTTTTCAATCTGTAAAATCGCATCATTCAAAGCTTTTTCTTTCTTATCATCAATACTCTCTACTTTTCTTGTTTTTCTTTCTGCCATAAGAAATTTCCTCCTTAATTCTATATACCAATTTCAAACCCATTTTTCTTCAAAATTTCTGAAATTTTATCAATTCCCAATAAAATTGCCTGGTTAGTAATCTCTTCACGTGTTCCAGAAAGTTCATAGCAAAAAGTATAAATCTTATTATCATAAGCAATTCCGATATAAATTAAACCAACTGGTTTACCTTCCATAGCTGTTGGTCCAGCATTCCCAGTGAAAGAAACACAAATATCACTGTCAAACATTTTTTGTCCTTGACTTGCCATTAAACTTGCGACTTCTTCAGACACAACACCATATGTTTGAATAATATCTTCTTCAATATGTAAAACATCTCTTTTAATGCGTGTTTGATAGCTGACCAAACTTCCACAGTAAACGGCAGAAATGCCACTCACACTCCCTATCATATGAGCAAATCCACCGACCGTGAAACTTTCTACACTACTAATAGAAATATGATTCTTTATTAAGAACTGTGCTAATTCATCCATCACATACTCTCCATAATATACTTTTTACTTTTCATAAAATAATCAATACCACTCATTACTGAAATAACCGCTGCTAACCAAATCATGATCTGATCCATAGGAATTCCAATTACCTCAAAACAAATATTATTTAATAATAAAATACAGATAGCAACCATCTGTGTGGCTGTTTTTGCTTTTCCTAAATAGCTAGCTGCCATAACTATTTGTTTTTGTGCAGCAATTAAACGAATTGCATCAACAATCGTATCTCTAGCAATCATGATAATTGGGATAATAATCGAAATATCCTGTGATGATGCCAATAACAAAAGCGTTGTATTGACAATTAATTTATCAGCAATCGGATCGATAAACTTTCCAAAAGTTGTAACTAAATTATTTTTTCTTGCTAGATAACCATCTAAATAATCTGTCAAAGAAGCAAACAAGAAAATCACAAATAATATCACATTCAATAATGATAGGTGTGTTGAAAACACATCAAAAGAAGGCATCGAAATGCCTAAACTTTCATATGGTATCAAATAAATCAAAATAAACAATGGGACACAAAACAAACGAACAATCGTTAATTTATTAGGTAAATTCATATTATTCCTTCTCTAATGTTAAAGTTAAATAAGTAATACCTGGAGTTGAATCCTCATCCGTTAAAGGTAATTCTTGATCATTAATATAATAGCAATGTCCCACACTGTAACCATTCTTTAATACAAGATATTCAAAATCATCAACATTAAACTCTAATTCTACAACATCATATTCATCTTCATCATAATTATGATAAATATTCGATTTAAAACCATCATAAGCTTCTCCATTGACAGTCATTTCTGCCCAAGATTTATTCGCAAATTCAATTTTAAAAGTAAACGTTTCTGTTCCTTCAGGTAATGTAAATGAAAAATCTAATAAATCATTTCTCACTATTTCAATACTTGATTCATCCGTTTCAGAAGGTTCTTCTTCCTCTGATGTAGAGTCATCAGAATTGTCTGTTTCCACTTCACCTTCAACAACAGTCGTATTTGGCGTATTGAAAGAAGAATCGGAATCTTTAGAATGTGTCGAATAAAGACCATACCAAATTACTACAATAATCAAACAAACAAGCACTAAAATAATTCCTATTCTAATAATTGTAACATGTGACTTATCTTCATAAACAGACGGTTTTCGTGCTAATTTTGGTACTTCAAAAGAAAACTTCTTTCTTTTTTTGACAACCTCTTGATTATGCATAGATTGATCTTTTTTTTCTTGCAATTCAGCCAATTCAATTTCTTTTGTTAACTCCACATATTGTTGAGTTAACATATCTATATTCATATCTAAAACATTAGATATTTTCTTCAAATACATTTTTACATATGCTTCATCACCTTTATAGCGATCAAACTCACCGTTTTCAATATCACGTAATACAACAACAGAGATTTTTGTTTTTTGTGATAAATCTTCTATTGTCATATGCTTTTCTTCTCTACGACGACGTATATCTTCTCCAAAATTTCCCACAAAATTACCTCCTTCTTGTTCAAAACAATACAAGTGCATTATCATTACTATTAAATCATAAAATCATTTTTTTTACAACTCTAACACTATTATTTCATGAATTTATTTCCTATATATGAATTTTTGTTTTCTAAAAAAAATTTTGTCGATTTTCATCGACAAAATTAACTACTCACTCTGATAAGCCGCGTTCTGTTTTTCAACTGATTATTTATCTATGCAATTTGCATCTTTATGTTAGTTCATTTCCCTTCATAAAGTTCCCCTACCAAAATTTAGGTTTCATCCTTGCAGAGTTTACCTCTTTTCACTTTCTTTTTTCAAAGAAAAATCGTTTCTGTGGCACTTTTTGACTTATCAACCATGCCTTAATGGTTTAGGTCTTAGGTCTGTCGTTAGCAATGAATGCTACCTGCATTTATTAGATGCAGTACAAACACTACAATCATCGCAGATTGTGGATGCCCGGACTTTCCTCTACACTATGTGTAGCAATCAGTTCTCATGAGCAGGATTATTTTACTACAATTTGTTTTCAGAAGCAAGGCAAAGAAAAAAGATAAGTTATTTACTTACCTTTGTAGACTTCTTTTTCTAAGTTAGAAATTCTTTTTAATAAATCGACATTAGATGAAAGATTTTCTTCCATCGAACGAATATTATCTTGTTGAATAAGCTGTTCTTTTTCTAAATGAGAAATTTTCATTTTTAAAGCTTGATTCTCTTTTTGAAGATTTTCAATTTGATCATATGAATCATTTAGCATATCAGCAAAAGTTTGATAATCTTCTACTATTGTATCTAAAAAATAATCGACTTCTGTCGCACTATATCCTTTAAAATCTATTTGAAATTGTTTATTTAATATTTTCTTAGGACTTAATTGAATCTTATTTGCCATACCCAGTCACCTTCCCTCTCTCATATTTTTACAAAAACACTTATGAATTGCAAGACATTTTTAAAAAAAGATGAAATAACATATTTTCGTGATAGAAAATAGACAAGTTGTGAAAAATCTGTGTTATAATATAAAGGACAATAAATGAAAGGATGAGGTTATGGTTAATTATCCAAATATGAAAAAAAAGCAAAATATCATATATAATGAATCATCTCATAAACATTACACAGCACATCGTGGGATGTCATTGGAAGAAGATATTTCATTATCTAATAAATACTATTTATTAACAGACCGAGCTGTAATTTATAAAAAACCTACTCCTATTCAAATTGTTAAGGTTGATTATCCTAAAAGAGAAGCAGCTAAAATTGTTGAAGCTTACTATAAAACCCCTTCAACAACTGATTATAATGGGATATATAGAGGGAGATACATTGATTTTGAAGCCAAAGAAACTAAAGTTAAAAACTTTCCTTTTGCGAATATTTCCCGGCATCAGATTGATCATCTTCAAATGATTATCAACCATGGCGGAATTGCCTTTATTATTATTGCATTCACAACATTAAATGAGGTATACTTAATTGATGCATGTTATATTATTGACGATTATTATCATTCAAAAAGGAAGTCTATAACATATGATAAAATCAAATCACTAGGTCATATCATATTGCAAGGATATCAGCCTCGGCTAGATTATCTTCAAATTATCGATGATGTCTATTTTAAGGAGGACAAGTAATGAAAAAATTCAATACACAAAAAAACTCGTCACCTCAAACAGTAAAAAAGAAACGAATCAAAAAGAAAATAATTAAGATTATGATTTGTGTTATTTCTTTATTGATTGTTTCAGTAGGTGTTTATTGGGGGGCCGGAATATTCCAACAAGTTAGTAGTTTCTCAAAGCAAAAACTTTTGAGTAGTGAATCTTCTGTTTTGTTAGATAGCAATGGAACGGAATATTATGTTTATGGCAGTGAAGGATATCGTAAAAATGTTTCTTATGATGATATTCCACAAGTCATGATTGATGCCGTAGTAGCAGCTGAAGATTCGCGTTTCTTTGAACACAATGGTTTTGATTTACCACGTATTATCAAAGCGTTTATAGGAAACGTTATGGCTGGAACAATTACTAGTGGTGGTTCGACAATCACCCAGCAAGTCATCAAAAAATCTTACTATCCTGACGAAGAACAAACGTTGGAAAGAAAAATTGGTGAAGTGATTCTTGCTATTGAAGCAACGGCTCAAACAACAAAAGAGGAAATTTTAGAATTATATTTGAACAAAATATATTTTGGTTATGGAAATAAGGCCATTGGAATTTATGCGGCTTCAAAATATTATTTTGATAAAGAGGTACAAGAATTAACATTACCCGAAGCCGCATTACTGGCAGGAACATTAAATTCACCAAATAGATATGATCCTTTTAATGATTTAGAACAGGCACAAGAAAGAAGAGATGTTGTTTTAGATTTGATGTATCAGCACGGTTATATTACCGCTGAAGAATGTGAAGCAACAAAAGCTATACCTGTAGAGAACACTTTAAAATCTAATCCAATTACATCAAGTGGTGAATATCAAGCTTATGCTGACAAAGTAACCCGCGAAGTTTATGAAAAGACAGGTATGGATCCTAACGAGACACCAATGATTATCACGACTTATATTGATTTAGAACTGCAATCTCAATTAGATGCCATTGCTAGCGGTGAAGCTTATACTTTTATGGACGATTATATCGAGGTTGGAGCATGCGTTCAAGAAACAACAACTGGTCGTATTATCGGTATTATTTCAGGAAGAAATTATGAAGCAATGGGTATTACCTATGCCTATGCTGGTGATGAAGAAAAAGTTGCCAATAATGAAATTGCAGCTTATGGGGAAAGACATCAGCCAGGATCTTCATTAAAACCAATTATTGCCTATGCAGCTGCCTTTGAATTTTTAGATTTCTCTACTGCTCACATTGTCCATGATATTCCTTATGAATCAAACGGATGGATTCCTAAAAACTATAATGGTTCAGTTAATGGTGATGTCACAATTGAAGAAGCCTTAAGTCATTCTTGGAACTTAGCAGCTATTGATACTTATAATCAAGTCATTAATGGTGTAGATGCTGATGGAAACAGTGTTGGCGAGGGTATTGGTTCAGATGGTATGCGTGAATATTTAGAAGGTTTTGGTTTCGATATGTATAATGAAGAAGAAACTCTTGGACCTGCATATGCTATTGGTGGATGGAGTGAAGGTGTAACACCAGAAGAAGAAGCTGCTGCTTATGCAGCAATTGCCAATGGAGGTACATACATTGAACCTCATACTGTTGCGACAATTGAATTGATTGAAACAGGTGAAGTTATTTATCTAGACGAACAATATCAAAGTGAAGCAACACGTGCCATTTCTGAAGAGTCAGCTTTTATGATTCGTGAGATTATGACAAGTTATGTTGAAGGTAGTTCATCAGCAGCTTATGGTCCTTTAGATTTAGGATATCAAATCGGAGCAAAATCTGGAACTTCTACTTATGACAGTGATCCTGAAAATGTTCCTAACTCAGTCTTGGCCGGTAAAAATAAAGATGCCTGGATGGTTGCTTTCTCTCCTGATTACTCTTGGAGTGTATGGACAGGTTATAGTGCCGAGGATCGAAAAGCCGGTTATTATTTAACAAGTAATAAAGATTCATATGGCATTTGTGCCTTGATTGCAGAATATGTTCATAGAAATGGATTGCAGAATTCTTATCCATCACAACCTGATGGTGTGGAAGAAGCAAGTTGCGTTTTAGGTATCTATCCATATATTTCACCTGGAGATGATATTCCTAGCAGCCGTATTATCACGGGTTGGTTCAAAACGACTAATTTACCAACAAGTAGTACAACTACATCATTTTCAATGAATACCCTTAATGATTTTAGTGCATCCTATGAAGATGGAGCTATTCAGGTACAATTTACCCAATATGATCCTGTGAGTATGACACAAAGTTCTACCCTTACAAGGACATATACTGTTGGTGGTAAATCATATACAGTTCCTTATTATGGTAGTTTAACCCAGCTTTATGGAAGAGTTGTTTATAGAGTAGAAGTCAGCGATGCAAATGGGAATGTCGTTCATACAGAAGATCTTAATACAAATACTGGAACACTGAACTATACCCCTTCTAGTGGAACTTATACAGTGACTGGTTATTATGCTTTAGAAAGTGGAAGTACGACTTCTAATAAAATTAGCAAGAGTATCACAGTTGAAGCTGCGACATCAACAACACCGACTGAAAATGTAACTTATTCCCTTGTTAGTTCATCAAGTACACAAATGGTATTACAAGTTAATGTTCCTAGTGGATATAGTGTTACAGTTGAATTAAATGGTGTTTCTCAAAATGTAACATCGTCAAGTCAAGTTACTTTTGATCAATTAACACCAGGTACTGAGTATACTGTTACTTTTGCAGTTACTCTAAGTGATGGAACATCAATTACATTAGATCCATTTACTTTTACAACTTCTACGGAATAAAAGAACACTATGATAAAAAAGAAAAGAAGTTGAAGAAATAACGAAGAAAAAGTTATTTCATCAGCTTCTTTTTTATAAATATTTTTTTCTTTTTGGTTCTTTACAAATATGAATCAAAGAACAATTCTCACATAGTGGATTCAAAGCTTTGCAATGATATCTACCAAAGAAAATCAATTGATGATGTGTTTTAATCCATCGTTCCTTAGGAATAACTTTCATCAGTTTCTTTTCCACAATCAAAACAGAATCCTTTTTTTGAGCTAGTCCTAAACGTTTAGAAATACGTTCGACATGTGTGTCCACAGCAATAGCTGGCACATGAAAAGCTTCTGAAACAACAACATTAGCAGTTTTACGTCCAACTCCTGGTAATGTTTGCAATGCTTCAAAATCACAAGGAACTTGCCCATCAAAAACAGTCAATAATTGATTAGCCATTGCTTTGACATTTTTCGCCTTATTATGATATAGACCTATTGTTTTTAAATCATTTTCTAATTCTTCAATTGAAACATAAGCATAATCCTCTGCTGTTTTGTACTTTTGAAAAAGTGTTTTTGTTAATTTATTAACACTTGCATCTGTTGTTTGTGCTGAAAGCATCACTGCAACAAGTAATTCTAACTCATTACTATGTTCAAGCTCACATTTAGCATCCGGAAACATTTGATCTAACACATTTAATATAATTTCTACTCTTTCTTTACTTTTCATTTAACCACCATTGATAACCCTTTATATTTTTGTCAACTTCTTCTTTTGACGAAACCGGTTTCGAAGCAAAACGTCTTTTAACACCTTGTTTAGACCAATTGTCTAATATTTTTTCAATATATCTAAAATTCATCACACCTGATTTAACAGCTTCATTCAAAGCATCTAAAATCATTTGATCATCATAGCCTGTTGTCTTATACGACTGAATAATTTCCAATTCCATTTGATTCAAACTTCTTCCAAAAGTATTTTCAAATACCGAAATTAAATCTATATCTTTCGTATCTTCTTTGATAGGACTATCCAACAGCAAATGATATAAAGGTTTCAAATCTAATGTCCCTTTCATTCGCTGAACATAATGTTTATCAACTAAAGAAATTAAAACTTCGTCAATCTTTGATAAAGGCCAAGAACAGAGTTGACGTATAGTCGAAGGTGTAATAGGCTTCATATCAATTTCATTCATTGTCATAATTAACAACAAAAGATAACATTCCTGATCACTAATATTGACCTTCTTCGCCCTTAAAATTAATAATTTTTTAAAATCAATACAACTATAATTCAATAAGTCATCCATACTAATTCTCTAACCTTACTGCTTTCATAAAATCTCCACTAATTAAATCGTAAAAAATATATATTAAAGTATGATCATCTTGATATTTATAATGATAAACAAGTTTATCATTTTCATAAGCAATTTCTAGCTCATCAACTTCAATTTGATACTTCTCATAAATAGCTTGCTTTACTTCATCTTCATCAGCCACTTCTCCCTGATAAGAATCAACTAATTCACCATCTGCATTATGTACAACATATGTTAAAACTTGATTTACATTCACTTTTAAAATATCATAAGTTTCTTTCCCGTAATACTCATTAAAATAATCCATATATTCATATTGATTTTCTTCACAAATCTGATTTCTTTTATTGATTAATGCTTGGTAATGTTGATAATATGGAATATGCACAAAAAGCATATAAAAAGAAACAATTGTTAAAACAATTACTAACCCAATCACTGACACATAATAAACATGTTTCTTCATTTAATGCACCTCCATTGCCTTTATTATATAACAAAACATTGAAAAATCAAAACAAAAATGAAAAGACCTTACGGTCTTCAATCATTTCTTGAATTTCCAAAAATTATTAAGAAAATTCTTAACATACTCATTAATGTTGAAATCAACGCTGCAACATATGTCATCGCTGCTGCCGTCAACATCTTCTTTGCTCCAGTATATTCATTCATCATGAGATAACGTCCATCTAAAATAGATAGTGCTCGATGTGACGCATCTAATTCTACAGGTAAAGTAATCACTTGAAACACCAAAATACCACACATTGCAAAAAAACCAAACCATGCAATATTGGTGTTTCCTAATGCCAATCCAATAATAATAGCGAACCAGCCTAAATACTGACCAACATTTGCAATTGGTAAAATAGCATTTCTTAAACTAATTGGTGCATAACCTTCTTTATATTGAATCGCATGACCACATTCATGAGCCGCTACAGCAAGTGCTGCTAATGAAGTCCCATTGTAAATATCATACGACAAATTTATCGTCTGTTTTCCTGGATTATAGTGATCACTCAATGCTCCGTTTACCTGATTTATAGCAACATGATAAAGCCCTTCACTATCTAGTATTTCTCGTGCAACTTGAGCTCCTGTCATTCCTCGACTATTAGGTATTCTTTTATAGTGAGAATAAGTCGATTGAACTTTAATTTGTGCCCACAAAGATAATACTGCTGCAATAACGACTAAAAGCGTTCCTATCAAATAGTAAGAATTTCCATAAAATCCATAATAAAATGGCATATTCATCACCTCATATTTTCATCTTACACTCTCATTATGAACTCATTATGCACTTTTTAAAAACAAAAGATGCAACTAATTCATTGCATCTTTCAATCTATTGCTTGGCTTAAATGATACAGTTTTGCTTGCAGGAATAATCATTATTTCTTTTGTTTTAGGGCTTACTCCCTTGCGTTCTTTACGATAATTGACTTTGAAAGTACCAAATCCAGAAATGAGGACTTTTTCACCATTAAGAATACTTTCAGTCATTGTATCAAAAACAGTATCAACTAACGCTTCAGCATCTTTTTTTGTTAAATCTTTCTTTTGTGAAACGATATCAATAAGCTCTTTTTTATTCATTTTCATTGCCTCCTACTTAAATCTAAGTAGTAGTATAACATTTCACAAATCACCTTGCAACAAGAATTTTATAAAACTATTGCGATGACATTTGTTTTGCCTTTATTCACAATTTTACTCAAAATATCATGCACACGAATACATGCTGTTTCATTCATTGAAGCTAATTTTACACGCATACCTTCATTAATTAAATCGCCTAATTTTCGACCAAAAACATCGCAATCAAAGATTGCTTCCTTATTATTTTTACCATGGCTTTGCAAATACTGAATGAACGCTTCTGCTTGTTCTTTAGAACCAATAATCGGTTCAAATGTTGACTCAATATCAACCTTAATCATATGAATAGTTGAAGCCGTCGAAACAAGCTTCATTCCATATCTCGGACCCTGTTTTATCACTTCAGGTTCACTCAGTTCAATTTCATCTAATTGTGGCAAGGCATAACCATAGCCCGTTTGTTTAACCATTTTAATAGCACTTTCATAAGTCTGATACTCTTTCTTCATCTCTGTTAATTCTTGTATTTGCTTTAAGAATAAAGCAGCATCAAATGCATCCTGACCTAGTATTTCATTTAAAATTTCATGGTAAAGACCTTTACGTTCTTTTATTCTTAAACTTGCTGATGATGAAGATGTATCAATAGAAGACAAATAAGCTTTGTCAATAAAGTCGAACTGACTCATATTTGTTGCAATTTTTTCGACATCTCTAAAGCGATTGATTTCTTGTAGAGATTGTTCTAAAGCTTCATCTAATGTTTGTTTTAACCAATGAGATGGTTCCATCATAGCAATCCATCGAGGCACTTCTATTTTCACTTCATGAATTGGAAATTCATATAATGCTTCCTTCAACAAATGAGTAATATCTTCTTCACTCATTTCTGTAACTTTTAAAGACAAAACAGGAACATCATGTTTCTCTTTTAACAATTCTACCAATTGTTTACACCCAATTCCACGAGGATCCTTTGAATTAACAACAATAACAAATGGTTTACCAATTTGTTTTAATTCTTGAATTACATCATCAGTTGCTTGAACATAATCTGCTGCTGGTATTTCACAAATAGACCCATCACAGGTCATTACAATCCCAATTGTTGAATGATCCTGAATCACCTTTTGAGTTCCTACTTTAGCCGCTTCATCAAAAGGAATAGCCTCTAAATACCAAGGTGTTTTCACATAACGTATTCCCTGTTCATCCTTATATCCCTTAGCCCCATCGATAACATAACCAACACAATCTACTAATCGAACATTCACTCCTAAATTATCTTCAACATAAATACGTGCTGCCTGATTAGGTATAAATTTTGGCTCTACCGTCATAATCATTTTACCTTCACCTGATTGAGGCAATTCATCAGTTGCACGGATTTTGGCATCAGCATCTTCAATATAAGGTATAACTGCCATTTCCATAAAACGTTTAATAAAAGAAGATTTCCCCACTCGTACAGGTCCAACAACACCTAAATAAATATCCCCATCACATCTTTTTCCTATGTCTTTAAGTATATCTATTGTTTGCATATACTTCCTCCTTCTTACACATCAATATATGATTTCTTTTTGATAAATAGACCTTTCTTGACAATATAAAAACATGAATAGTTCATTCTACTCATGTTTATCTGTTTTTTTCATTTGTTTTTGCTTTTTCTTAATTTGTTTAGACCAATATTGATTGGCAACCCTCATAAAAACTTTATCAGATAACATTGTGACATGATTATCTGTTCGACGATGCTCTAAAATAGCTTGAGCAAAATCCTTAATATGTTTAGCAACGACATATCGCGACATAGTATTCATAATATATAAGCAAGCACCGATTTGAAGAACACCTTGAAACTGTAAATTTTCTCTTTTGCACCATTTTTCTATGATCTTTTTTGATAATTCACATTTCTCAGGTTCATATTCATCACAAGCAATCAGAGCATAGATTTCAGTATGATTCTTAGGTTGATTCTCTAATTTATGAAAAATTTCTAAAGTTGACGAAGGAATACAACTCATTGCATTACTGAAAATAAAAACAACTTGATCATATTCAAAAAAAGTTCTTTCATCAAAAGTACTCGTATTTCTCACATCAACGCAATCACTTTTAGCATTCAAATGAACTTGTAATCGTTTTAAAAAAGGCTCAATAAACTCTTGGGCATGTTTTAATCCAGAATGAATAAGTAATATCTTAGACATGATCAATCCCTCCAAAAGTTTTTAAAGTCTCATCTAGTTCATCCTCTTCACAAAAATATGTATCAATAGTTGAATAAGAAAACCCTAATGTTGATTCATCCAAAAGATTTTTAAACATCACTCTCTCTTCATCATCAATATTCCCATATCCTATAACCATCAGTCTTTTGCTTAACTGACTTATCCCTTGATGACATGTTTCTCCCTCAATCATGGAATAATAAGGTTCATGATTAACGATCATACGCTCCAACATCTTTTTAAACAAAATATCAAAACAACCATATTTGACTTTAGTTACATATATAATCAAACGACAATCATTCATCCATTTTGAAATCAAATGCATATCATCTTTAAAATAACATGCTCCTTCACATCTGAGACATTCTAATCCACCTGTACAGGCAGAATACTGTAAATTATTTAGATTAACAACAATCGAATTTCTAAATAGATTTGTTGAAATATCTTTATCAGTAATTACTAAATTTTTCATAAACAATCCTCTTTCATTATATATCTCTATTGTATAAGCTCCTGTATTTTTTGTCAAATATAACCTCAAAATATCAATTGTTATAATAACAAAAAGGATGTCTTTGATCTTGTTAGCATCAATCTCTAACAAGACATACATCCCTTTTCCTTCTACACGAATTTATCAATATCTTGAGGAACTTTATTGTTTTGAATGACCTGAATAATTTTATCCATTTGTTCAGGTTTTACATGTTTATTTGTAAGTCTCGAAATTTTATAAATAAATTCTCTAATATCATTTTCATTGCTTAAATCTTTTGTTTGCAAATCACTTGCTAAAGATAAAATATCTTGCTTTGAAACTTTTGTTTTTGCCGAAACTTTATCTAATAATTTATCTTGTTTATCCACATTTTATCACCTAAGATAATATATGCATTTTTTCTATACTTGTTCGGATTTTAAATCTCGTGCCATTAATGAAGCAACAACTTCTCTAGGATCAGCATTTTCATAAAGAACATGATAAACTGCATCAACGATTGGTGTTTCTATTCCATAATCGTGATTTTTTACATCTTCATAAATAACTTTACATGTGCGAACACCTTCACATGTTTTAGTATTATGTGCCATAAAATCCAAAGCACGATGGCTTTCACCAATTTCTAATCCAGCTTGAAAGTTACGTGAGTGAATGGATGAACATGTCACAATCAAATCACCAATACCTGTTAAGCCATAAAATGTTTCAATGTTACCTCCTTTTATCACTCCATATAAACTCATTTCATGTAAACCCCTTGTAATTAAGGCAGCACGACTATTATCACCATAGCCTAACCCTGTGATAATTCCTGATGCAACGGCAATTACATTTTTATAAGCCGCCCCATACTCAGCTCCAATTTCATCAGTTGTTGTATAAACACGTAAATAATGATTTGAAAATAATTTTTGTACATCTTTGGCGACTTCTTCATTCAATGAAACTGCACAAATAGCAGTTAACATTCTAATGACAACTTCTTCAGCATGTGAAGGACCAATCAATGAGACAACTGGATATATGTCATCTTCACTTAAAACACTACGGATTGTATCAGACATACGCATATTTGTATTCATGTCAAATCCCTTAGCTGCATTAACAACCGTCATCTTTTTTTCTAGTAAAGGTTTTACTTTTTCTAGTGTACTTCTTACAAACTGTGTTGGTATTGTAATTAATAAATAATCAGCATCTTTTAAAACTTCTTCCAATGATAATGTTGCGACAATTGTTTCTTCAATTAAGACATCTTTAAAATATTTATAATTACAATGTCTAATATTAATATCATCTATTTCTTCTTGATTGATGCCATACATCATCACTTGATGTCCATTATCATTAAGAACACGTGCAAGACCTGTTGCCCAACTGCCTGTTCCTAAAATTGCTATTTTACTCAATTTAATCCCTCTTTCTGCAAATAATATGTATTGGTGTTCCCACAAAACCAAAAGCTTCACGTAAACGATTTTCTATATATCGTTTATAACTAAAATGCAAATATTGTGGATCATTTGCAAATAAAACAAATGTTGATGGACAAATACTTACTTGATTAGCATAATAGATTTTAAGACGTCCGCCATTAAAAGTTGTTGTAGGATTGATTGTTTGTGCATCAATCAATACATCATTCAATACACTTGTAGCAACACGTTTACGTGTACTTTCATAGACTTCTTTAATTAATGGAAATAATAAATCAATGCGTTTTCTTTCCTTAGCAGAGACAAAAACAATTGGTGCATAATCTAAATATTTAAATTGAGTACGTAAATCATCTTCCATCTTTTTCATTGTTTTCTCATTCTTTTTTACTAAATCCCATTTATTTACAACGAGAATAACACCTTTTCCAGCTTCATGTGCATTGCCTGCTACATGTTTATCTTGTTCAATAACTCCACGACTTCCATCAATCACAACCAAAACAATATCACTTTTTTCTACCGCTGATAAAGCTCGCAAGATTGAATACTTTTCAATATTCTCATATACCTTTCCACGTTTTCTCATCCCTGCGGTATCAACTACACAATATTTTTGACCATCCTTTTCAAATGATGTATCAATCGCATCACGTGTTGTTCCTTCAATCGGCGAAACAATCACACGTTCTTCTCCTAATATTGCATTCGTTAAAGAAGACTTTCCAACATTCGGTCTTCCAATTATAGAAAAACGAATTTCATCATCCTGATGTTCTTCTTCACTACGAGGAAGTAATTGAATGATTTCATCAAGAACATCTCCAATTCCAATACCATGGCTACCAGAAACTGGAATTGGATCTCCCACACCCAAACTATAAAAATCATAAATCTGATCTTTGAATGATTGATTATCAATCTTATTCACTGCCAAAACAATTGGTTTTTTTGACTTCTGAAGCATTCTTGCTACAAAATAATCTTCATTGGTAACTCCTTCACGGCCATTTACAACAAATAAAATTACATCTGCCTCTTCGATTGCGATTTCAGCCTGCATTTTAATTTGCTCTGTAAAAGAAGCTTCTTTTAATTCAATTCCTCCTGTATCAATGAGACGAAAATCTCTCGTTAACCATGATGCATGTGCATAAATGCGATCACGCGTTACTCCAGAAATATCTTCAACAATCGAAACTCTTTCACCAACAATACGATTAAAAATCGTAGATTTTCCGACATTAGCACGACCAACAATGGCTACAACCCCTTGAATCATATATTTCTCCTTTCTGTTATGAAGTGACCTTTGTCAAGTATAAATTACACATTCATAAT
>CAYSWW010000025.1:0-18543 GCA_964434915.1 uncultured Coprobacillus sp. | reverse complement strand
CATTAATTTGAATAAATTTATCACTTTTGGAACTAAAAAATTTGCGGTTCAACATAATATATCCATAGGGGGTTATACTTATGGATAAAAATAATATAAACAACAGGGATTAACTTATAAAGTATAGAACGAGTGATAAGACCGTTTGTGATAATTAGGAACAGGTGCAAATTTTATGTATCACCAAGAGGTGCAGAAGCAAGTGCATTGATATATTCACTGGTCATAACATGCCTAGAGAATAGAATACAGCCATATATGTATTTTACATATATACTGAAAAGATTGTCAAACATAGATCTAAGAGACAAGACAGAATTACGAAAACTCCTGCCATACAGCGAAGCATTACCAAAATCAATAAGAATATTAAACAAAAAATGAAATTGAAAAACTCTTAAAGCAGAATCAACGATCATAAAGCTTATGATTCTGTTTTTTACTATACCCTTATATTTTTCGCATAATTATAAGATATGTAATTAAATAAGCTGTACTTGTATATAATAAAATTGACATCACATCATTGATGTAGTACAATGTATTACAGAAAGAGGTGATTTTCATGAGTTTTTCAATCAGATTGAATCCAGAAGAAGAAAAATTGTTTAGAAGTTATGCAGATATTCACGGATATTCTTTGGGTGAAGCTTTCAAAAAGGCTTTACTTGAAAAAATTGAAGATGAATATGATGCTGCAATTGCTGATATAGCATATGAAGAACATTTAAAAGACCCAGTTACTTATTCCATTGATGAAGTAAAGGAAATGTTAGACTTATGACATATCACGTAAAGTTTACAAAACAAGCATTAAAGCAAATGAAGAAAATGGATAGATACACAAAAGCAATGTTATTTGTTTGGATTGAAAAGAATTTAAGTGAGTGTAATGATCCATATCTTCAAGGAAAAGAATTAAAAGGAAAGTGGAAAGGTCATTGGAGATTTAGAGTTGGTAATTATCGTATTGTCTCTAGAATTGAAGATGAAGAACTAATAATTTTAGTTGTAGAAGTCGGTCATAGAAGAGAGATTTACAAATAGGATTTCTCTTTTATTTTCTTAAAAAAGAATAATTAGGAGGTGGTAATATGACTTGAAGGTTTTTTAGGAGGGTTAGTGAAATGAATTATGAAATTTTAAGGGATTTAAACAAATTGGATTGGAAGCTCAAGATGCATGCGGAGTATTATGCTTTCTTGATAGAGATGAGAAATACAAAAAACAGATGCTAGAATTTCTCAAATATGAAGAAAACAGAAACTATGAATCAATCATGCATCAATTGACAGTGATATTAGGACATGTAAAATAACATTTATTAACCGATGTATAGTCGGTTTCAGGGAGTTGACAAGGTAAAAAATCAACAGTCTGAAGCCTATCTCTATGAGGTAGATTTTTTTATGCTATTGATTTATATTGGTTGAGTACATGAAATGTACGAAAAAAATTATTTGCTATGTTGTTAGATGAGAAGAAAGAATATATAGGAAAAGCTTCTAGTCATTACATCTAGAGGTATTTTTTTGATACTTTTTCAGATAAATATCTAAATTCATTATATGAATAGTAAGATATAAATGTATCGAAAATATATTTACATTTTTTCGTTGTCGAAATGCTTGATGACCTTGAAAAGATAAATGATTTTCTTGAAAAATGTTTTCTTATAGTGTAATAATAGTTTCATGAGAGAGGGTATGTTATAATGAATATTATGAAAATAGAAGCGACTTTTCAAAGTCCAATAGAAGCAATATGGGATCTTTTGGCCGATCTTCATCATTAACAATAGCGTAGCTATATTGGAAGAGTTGAGGATTTAGGACATCAACGTTTCCTTGAATATGATAAAGATGTGAATCAAACAGATTATATTATTCTTAATAAAATTGAACATGAAATTTATGAGTTTAATATGAAAAATGAGAATATGGAAGGACATTGGATTGGCAAATTGAAACAATTAGATGATGAAAGTGTTCATCTGGAGATTACGGAGGCTATTGAAATCAAAGAAGCCAAGCAAGTTTTTATGAATGAATATTTACATAAACAATAACAGCAATTTATTGATGGTTTGAAGAAGGCTTTAGGAGAGTAAGTTGAATCTTGTGTCGAAATATATTGCTTTAGATATTTTAATAATGATATCATATAAAAATGAAAGGAGGGGATATCAATGCAACTTTTAAATTTCATTTTCTTAAATCCAATGATTTTTATTGGTATTTTCATTGTAATAATTATCATTGCGATTATTTGTACTGGATATGTAAAAGCATCACCAGATACAGCTTATATTATTTCAGGATTACGTAAAGAACCAAAAGTATTGATAGGGAAAGCCGGAATTAAAATTCCTTTTTTGGAAAAGAAAGATGAATTAAATTTACAATTAATTCCTATAGATGTTAAAACATCTAATGCTGTACCTACTGCTGATTACATTAACATTAATGTCGATGCTGCTGTTAATGTTAAAATTAGCGATGATCCAGTAAGATTAAATTTAGCTGCACAGAATTTCCTCAATAAACCCGTTGATTATATTGCAAATATTGCAAGAGAAGTTTTGGAAGGAAATATGCGTGAAATTGTAGGGCGTATGAATCTTGAAGAAATGGTTTCTGATCGTCAAAAATTTGCCGAATTAGTAAAAGAAAATGCAGAACCTGATTTGGCTAAAATGGGACTGGACATTGTTTCATTTAATGTGCAAAATTTTGTTGACGAAAATGGTGTGATTGAAAACTTAGGTGTTGATAACATTGTTAAAATTCAAAAAAATGCGGCTATTTCTCGTGCCGTAAGTGAAAGAGATATTGCGCAAGCTCAAGCAAAAGCTTCACAAGAAGCCAATGATGCTAAAGTTGATGCTGAAACAAAAATTGCTGAACGTAATAATGAATTGGCAATCAAACAGGCAGAATTAAAGAAAATAGCAGATGCGAAAAAGGCAGAAGCTGATGCGGCTTATACAATTCAACAAGAACAATCACGTAAATCAATTGAAATTGCGACAGCAGATGCAAATATCATGCGTCAAGAAAAAGAAATTGAATTAAGACGTAAAGATGTAGAAGTTACTGAACAAGAATTAAATGCTAAAGTCAAAAAGCAAGCTGAAGCTGAAAAGTTTGCAGCACAACAAAAAGCTGATGCAGAATTATATAAACGTCAAAAAGAGGCTGAAGCTCAGTTATTTGAAAAACAACGAGAAGCAGAAGCTAAAAAAGCAGAAGCTGAAGCACTTAAATATCAAATGGAACAAGAAGCTGCTGGTATTGCAGCAAAAGGTGAAGCCGAAGCAAAAGCAATTGAAGCTAAAGGAATTGCTGAAGCCGAAGCCTTGAATAAAAAAGCAGAAGCTATGAAGAAATATGGTGAAGCAGCAGTTATGGAAATGTATTTCAATATGCTTCCAAAAGCAGTTGAAGCGGCAGCTAAACCATTAGAAAAAGTTGATAAAATAACAATGTATGGTGATGGCAATAGCACAAAATTAATTTCTGATATTGTGAATACAGCTACTCAAGTGAGTGAAGGTATGAATGAATCATTAGGGATTGATTTAAAGAGTCTTTTAATGGGCTTTTTGGGTGGAAAGATGTCAAGTCAAGATGAAAATGATGATCAATGAGAAGTTAAACACGAACTTCTCATTTTGTTTATTTATATAAAAGCATATTTAAGAAAATCTACAAAAAGATGTTATTAAAATAAGAGCGATGAAAGTGATTTTTAGTCACTTTCATCATTGACAGGACTAGCTAATGGATGACGAGAGTCATATTTTTTGTCATAACTGATTTTATGACAAATATTTTCATCATAGTCTTTTTGAAAAAAACAAGAATATATGACATTAAACAAATATTCCATAGAGATTTGTGATGCAAAAGGGGCAATTTTTGTAAAAATCTTTTCACGAGAACCTATATACAATAAATAATCTGCATAATGTGATAATCGATTATCACCAATTGATGTTAAAACAATTAAAGGTGTCTTTTTTTCTTTTAAAATTTGCGCAATCTGGATTAATTCATTGGTTTCACCAGAATAAGAGACAATCATCGCAAGATGTTGCTCATTTGAATTATAAGACATAAAAGCCTGTTCGCCTTGTAATATTTTTAAATGAACTTCACGATTAATACGCATCATTTTATGTTGAAAAGACATTGCTGCTAGTAAAGAGTTGCCAAAGCCATAAATATCTATTTGTTGATATTGATTAAGTAACTCAATAATTTGATGAAGTTGTTGATAGTCTAATAATTGCATTGTTTCTGCAATGACTTCTTGAGAAAGAGCAGCCAATTGATGGGTAATCATCGGATAAGTATCATCTTTTTGAAAAGGAAAGTTGACATCAATACGATCATGATGATGAAAATCATATTGTAATTCAGCGGAATATTTGATTTTAAAATCATGATAACCATTTAAACCGAGTTTCTTACATAATCTTACAATTGTTGCCGGAGATGTATATGTTTTTTGAGCTAATTCTTTGACCGATAAACTTAACACATCTTCCCCATGATTTAAAATATAACGAGCAATTTCTTTTTCAGACTCTGAAAATCCTAGTTCAAATTCTAATTGTGTCATAAGACTCATTTCAATCACCAATTCTAGTATAACATGAAACAATGTTTCATGAAAGCAATATAAAAGTGAAAATAGAGTCTATAGCTAGATTGTGTTTTAAAGAAGTGGTATAATACTACGCAAGGGAGAGGTTTTTATGCAATCTAAAAGTCGATATTCATATATTTTTCAAAAATACAAAAAGCAAATTATGATAATTGGAATTGCTGTTATTGTTGTTGTAGTGACTATTGGGGGACAGCATTTTATTTGAATGATCGAAATTCTCAAAATGAGAATGAAGAAATAGATGATAATGAAGAAATTAACACGACGTTATTAGGAGATGCTTCTGTGGACCCTGAAAATACTGATTATTTAGGGGAAGATGGAATCAGTGTTAGTGCTACTAATTTAACTTCAATTTCTGGAAGAAGTAATGGGATAGATGTTTCAAAATGGCAAGGAAAGATTGATTGGTCAAAGGTCAAAAATGAAGTTGATTTTGCATTTATTCGTATTGGTTATCGTGGAGAAAATGGTGTCATTTATAAAGACGATAATGCGGATTATAATATTCAACAAGCTCAAAAGGCTGGGGTTCTTGTTGGTGTTTACTTTTTTTCAACAGCTGTTAGTGAAACAGAAGCAATTGAAGAGGCAAAATGGACATTAAAAGCTATTGGAGGGTTATAAAATTTCTTATCCTGTTGTTTATGATTGTGAAGGGCATCAGGAGACAGGTAATCGTGTTTCTAATTTAAGTGTACAAGAGCGTACACAAAACGCACTGGCATTTTTGAAAACAGTTGCGGCAGAGGATTATGATGTGATGTTTTATGGAGCTTTAAGCGAATTAGAAACAGAATGGGATATGTCGCAGATTGAGTCAAAATATAAAGTTTGGGTTGCTCAATATGCTTCTACAACCTATTCACAAAAAGATCAACCGGATTATAGTGGTACATATCATGCATGGCAATATACGAACAAAGGAAGTGTCAGTGGTGTTTCTGGTAATGTTGACATGGTTGTTTGTTACTTTACAAAAAATGAAGCAAAAGCCAAAAATGCTAGTGCTACTCCAGCGACTGCTTCTGCTCCTTTAACTGATGAAGAAAAAATATATACGTCCGTTAATGAAACTGTGACAGCGAAGGATGAAACAAACCTACGTCAATCAGCTACAACAAAAAGTAATATTGTTACGACACTTAAAAATGGTGAAACAGTGACACGTATTGGAGTCGGATCTAATGGGTGGTCAAAGCTTCAATATAATGGACAAACTGTTTATGCTATTACGAGCTATTTAACAGCAGATTTATCTTATCAGGTAGTTGAGGAAGACGTTGTTGCAGGTAATACTTTTGAAGACAAAAATGATAAAGTGACGGCTAAAGATGGCGTGAACTTACGTTCGTTACCTACAACGGATAGTGATATTATTGGAACATTGAATAGCGGTGACTTTTTATAGCGTACTGCTGTCAGCAACAAAGGGTGGTCACTTCTTATTTATAATGGAAAAACAGTATATGCGATTACGAGTTATCTTTCTAATGAAGTGCTTGAAACTTCTTTGCAAACAGAAGATTCTGAAGGTTTTACAATAATTAATGAACAAGTCACAGCAAAAGATGAAACAAATTTACGTAGTCGTCCATCGACTGATAATTCTGAAGTGATTTACACATTGAAAAATGGAGAATATGTGAAACGTATTGGTGTTCATAGTAATGGTTGGTCTAAATTAGAATATAATGGAGAAGTGGTTTATGCGATTTCATCATATTTGACTTATTGATGGAAATTATTTTCATAAAAATTTTTTTTTCGTCCGATTAATGAAACAAATTTATAAAAATGAAGAGAAGTCATTTTTAAGATTTACTTCTCTTTTATTTTTTTATAAAATAAAAGGGTAAATAAGGAGGATATATTAAGGTGGAAAGAAAAATGTCAAAAGATTTTTATTGGGGTGGTTCTGTATCATCATTCCAAACAGAAGGAGCTAGAAATGAAGGTGGAAAAGGGATTTGCATTTATGATGTCAGACCTACTAATCCTGAATTTAGTGATTGGAATGTTGCAATCGATGCTTATCATCGTTATGATGAAGATATTGCGTTAATGAAAGATATGGGATTTAATTTTTATCGTTTTTCAATTTGTTGGTCTCGTATTATTCCTAATGGGACATTAGATGAAGATGTGAATGAAGAAGGAGTTGCTTTTTATAATCAACTGATTGATAAATTATTAGCAGCAGGGATTGAGCCAATGATCACATTGGCACATTTTGATATGCCTTACTATTTAGTGAAGAACTATAATGGTTTTGCCTCTCGTTATGTTGTTGATTGTTTTGAAAGATATGCCAAAGTATGTATCGAAAGATTTGGTGATAGAGTTAAGCATTGGATGAGCTTTAATGAACAAAATTTACATAGCCAGATGTTAAGAGTTTCTAATGCTGAAGAAATTCCTGAAGGTGTTTCTATGCCAAAACATCTCTATCAAGTTGCTCATAATGTGATGATGGCACATTGTAAAGCAGTGCGTGCATTAAGAGAAATGCAACCAGATGCAAAATTCTGTGGAATGGCAGCAGTTACAAACGTTTATGCTTATGATAATAGTCCTGCTAATCAATTATTTGCGACTCAAGCTTATCAATATTTAAATACTTACTTGATTGATACTTTTGCTCAAGGAAAATATCCAGCTTATTGGAATGCTTATCTTGAAAATAGAGGATGGACACCTCAATTTGAAGAGGGCGATGAAGAGTTATTGAAATATACGGTGGATTATATTGCTTTTTCATACTATCGTTCAAATACTGTAAAAACAGGAACGTTTGATTATGAAAGACCAGCTGTAGAATGTGTGAGTGAACAATGTATTAAAAATCCACATTGTGAAGCAAATGAATGGGGTTGGGAAATTGATCCAATTGGTTATAGATGGACATTAAATGATTTGTATCAACGTTCACAATTACCTGTATTTGTTTTAGAAAACGGAATTGGGTGGCGTGAAGATTTCACTCAAGAAGAAATTGACCAAATGTTAAGTGAAGGTCGTACAATTGAAGATGATTATCGTATTCAATATCATAAAGAGCACATTCAAGAAATGAAAAAAGCAATTTTTGAAGATGGTGTAGATTGTTTAGGTTATATTACATGGGGACCAATTGATATCTTGGCTTCAATGTGCAATATGGATAAACGTTATGGTTTTGTTTATGTTAATAGAACGAATAAAGATTTAAGAGATTTAAAACGTATTCCAAAGAAATCATATGCATGGATTAAAAAAGTTTTTGAAAGTAATGGTGAAGATTTGGATTAAAAAGCAGACGGAATATATTATTAAGTTCATTTTCTTTTGATGAGATTTAGGTTCAAGAAACGAAGAAACTACTTTTTTCCTAAAGGGATGAAAGGAGTTGTTATTTCTTTCTCTTTTGATCAAAGTGTTGTCAAAACGATGGATGATTTTGATACAATGTATCATAGACAAGAGGTTGATATAAAAAAGTTTTTCAATTCTATTCACTTAATTACTAGCGCGACACTCATCAAGAAGCTCTAAAGAAGATACAAAATGCTGATGTGATTTTCTTAACTGAAGGGTTACTTGATCAATATTTTGAAAGATTAAGTGGATGGAAACTTATTACCCCATTAAAAGAAAAAAGATTTGATTATTGTCATTGTTCTATTTAGGATGAGAGTATTAAATGGGCTGTTAAAGAAAAAGCATTACCATTATATACGATTGCAAAGGATAGGGAATTATACGTAGATGGAAATCAAATAATTCCTTTTGACAAAGCTTCTTTAATCAAAGAATAACTGTAAAGGGATATATTGTGATGATATGTCCTTTTATTATGCATGTTTTTAGCAGTTCGACCTTGACAGTGCTAAATAATAGGTGTAATATACTATTAGCACAATTTATGGTGGAGTGCTAATAAATAAAGGAGATGTAAGTAAAAATGGCAGAAAAAAAGCAATTTCAAGCTGAATCACAAAGACTGTTAGATTTAATGATTAATTCTATTTATACACATAAGGAAATTTTCTTAAGAGAGTTAATTTCTAATGCGAGTGATGCTTCTGATAAATTATATTATAAAGCATTAACAGAAAATATTGGAGGAATTTCCAGAGAAGATCTATCTATTCAGATTATTATAGATAAAGAAAAACGTATTTTATCTATTGTTGATCAAGGGATTGGTATGAATGCTCAAGAACTTGAAGAACATTTGGGTACAATTGCAAATAGTGGTTCTCTTGAATTTAAAAAGGCATTGGAAAAGGGACAAGATAATGTTGATATTATTGGACAATTTGGTGTCGGATTCTATTCAGCATTTATGGTTGCTCATAAAGTTGAAGTTTTTTCTAAAAAATATGGAGAAGAACAAGGTTATTTATGGGAATCTGATACAACAGATGGTTACACAATTCGTGAATGTGATTATCTATCACATGGTTCAAGAATTAATTTGTATTTAAAGGAAAATACTGATGATGAAAATTATGATCAATATCTAGATGAATATGAAATTCAAAGATTAGTTAAGAAATATTCTGATTATATTCACTATCCAATTAAAATGGATATGACAACTTCTAAAAAGAAAGAAGATAGTGATGAATATGAACAAGTTATTGAAAAGAAGACTTTGAATTCTATGGTGCCTTTATGGAAAAGACCTAAAAAAGAAATTACTCAAGAAGAATATAATGAATTTTATAAAAATAAATTTAATGATTTTAATGATCCATTAAGAGTTATGCATAACAGTGTTGAGGGAACTATTTCATATGATTCATTATTATTTATTCCTTCTCAACCACCAATAAATTATTACTCACAAGATTACGAAAAAGGTTTACAATTGTATTCACGTGGTGTCTTTATCATGGATAAAGCAAATGAATTAGTTCCAGAGCATTTTAGATTTGTAAAAGGTCTTGTTGATTCACAAGATTTATCATTGAATATTTCAAGAGAAATGTTACAACATGATCGTCAATTAAAGATTATTGCTGATAAGATTGAAAAACGTATTCAAACTGAGCTTGAAAAAATGTTGAAGAATGAACGTGATCAATATGAAGAATTCTTTAAGAATTTTGGTTTGCAATTAAAATTTGGGATTTATAACAGTTATGGAATGTTAAAAGATAAATTACAAGATTTATTACTATACTATAGTGCAGATCAAAAGAAGATGATTACATTAAAAGAATATGTTGATTCAATGAAAGAAGATCAAAAGGAAATTTATTTTGCAAGTGGTGAATCATATGAAAAAATTGATGCTTTGCCAACTGTTGAATTAGTTAAAGATAAAGGTTATGATATTTTGTATTTGGTTGATAATGTTGATGAATTCTGCATGCAAATGATGAGAGATTATCAAGAAAAACCATTTAAAAATATTAATCAAGGTGATTTAGATATTGATAGTGATGAAGAAAAGAAAGAACTCGAAAAAGTCAATGAAGATAACAAAGATTTATTAGAAACATTAAAAGATGCTTTAAAAGATCAAGTTCAAGATGTTAAAATTTCTTCAAGATTAAAAACACATCCAGTATGTTTAGTCAGTGGTGAAGGTATTTCATTTGAGATGGAAAAGGTTTTAAATGCTATGCCAGATGGACAAAATATTAAAGCAGGAAGAATACTTGAAATTAATCCTAATCACCAAATTTTTAATGCTTTACAAACAGTTTTTGAAAATGATAAGGATAAGATTAAAGATTATGCTTCATTATTGTATGATCAAGCATTGTTAATTGAAGGATTTAGCATTGATGATCCAGTAGGATTCTCTAATAAAGTTTGTCAATTGATGATAGATGCAAATAAATAATGGAATTAGGCTGTTGGCACAAAGTCGACAGCTTTTATTTATGAAATATTCGCTTTGACATATGAGAATGTGATATAATAATAGATGTGAAGTCAAGGAGGTAAAAGCAATGGAATTACAACAAGCTATAGAACAAAGAAGAAGTATTCGCAAATATCAACAAAAAGAAGTTAAAAGAGAAGATTTGCAAGCAATGATAAAAGCAGCTAATTTAGCACCTTCATGGAAAAATTCTCAAGTTGTACGCTATTATGTTATTCAAAATCCCATAATGTTAGAAAAAGTTAAGAAAACTTTACCAGAGTTTAATTATAATAATGTCAAAGATGCTCCTGTATTAATTGTTTCTTGTATTGTAAAAAATCGTTCAGGATTTGATAAGGATAGTACACCTAGTAATGAAGTAGGAAATGGTTGGGGTTGCTATGATTGTGGATTGCATGATATGAATATGATTTTAAAAGCAACGGATTTGGGATTATCGACTTTAATTATGGGATTAAGAGATGAAAAACAGTTAAGAGAAATATTATCAATTGATGAAAATCAAATGATATTAAGTGTTATTGCGGTAGGATATGCTGATATTGAGCCTCAAATGCCTGTAAGAAAAGCAGTTGAAGATATGACAACATTCTTTTGATGTTTGAGAGGGAAACGATGAATCAAAAAGAAGCCAAAGAATTTTTTATGCGTTATAATGGTTTAGAATATCATATGTTTCATGATGAAACTCAAAAGTACAATGAATATAGACGTCTGCATCTTTCTAAATCTGTATTAGAAGAGTGGAGACAAGAATTGATTAATGAATGTTTTCTTAAACTTAATCAACTAGAAAATCAAAAGAAATATTGGATCTTGATAGGTAATTTAATAGACATGTTATTTAAAAGTACTTCTCCAATTGATTCCCATATTCTTTCTTTCTTTCAAGTACTGTCACGTGCTTGTGATTTAGATGAGAATCAGAAAATTCGCATATTAGAACATATGGTAGGCCATGGCAGGGATGGTAAAGATGGCGGAATATATTTGATTTTGACTAGAACTCATTTTGGTAAAGAGTTGAAAATGATTTTGGAAAAGTTAAGTCAGTTTAATTGTTCGTTAGATAATCGCTCAAGATATTTAAGCGCAATAAGGAGAATGGAACAAGAATTTGCTTTGTTTGAATAAAAAAGACAATGAAGCACTTATGTGATAAAACACATCAGGTGTCATTGTCTTTTATTTATGCATAGTATTGAATGATTGTTTGGATTTGTTCATCAGTATATTCAAAATTGATACTTACAATTGTTACAATATTTTCCTTTAGTATTATTAAAGTTGTTAAATGTTGATCATCATCATAGCCATAAGATACATTATCTTCATTAATGATCGTTGTACAATCACAAAGTGTTGGATCATTGAGGTAATCATTCATTAATTGTAATGCTTTTGATGAGGAAGTCATTTGATATTGTTTCGTATAAATAAATTCATCATCGTTAGTATACTCGATAGCTGTATAATAATGAGTTGTGAAATTGGTTTTTTGTTGGGCACTAAATTCAGATGGTGTTGTGATATCAAGATCTTCAAACATCAAGAAATAATGATTTTCTTTAGGGATTGATTGAACATTAAATAAATCTTCTATTAGGCCACCAACAATCAATAAACAAGATATCATCAATAGACAGATATAAAGACGATGTAATTGGCTGATCAGTGAATGATTCATTGATGATATTTTTTGATGTATAAATTGGTAAAACTTTTGATAAAAATAAAAAGTACATAAAGAGCGAAAACAGCAAGTCAGAATAAAAAGGATAGAACCAACCAAGACAATAATTGACCCATAAGTTGAAAAGGTATCAATCGTAGCAGGAGCTATCAAAAAAACATAAAGCGTGATGAGAATCAGTAGTGCCAAACAAGCATAGTTGATAGGTTTATAACGCATTTTATGATTTAGGTAGTTATGTTTTTGTTGCCAGTTGACTGTAAAATCATGAGGTTCTTTTCCTACGAAAACATACATTCCTTTTTTATGATATATAGGTTGATAGTTGGCTTCGAGATAAGAATCATAAAAATGATCTTTTTGCTCATTTTTTTCTGTTATTGAAAGACCTTCGGGTTTAAAAAAATCAATCTTATAATAAACAGGGTAATCTGCTTTTTTAAAAAGACTAATGAACGATAAGTCATCAGTATAATAGCCAGCCTCACCAAGTTGATTAAGTTTTTCTTGCAAAAGATGATATTCATAAGGTTTATAATAAATGATTTTGATTTTATACATAGACGAAACTTCCTTTCAAAAATTGTTTGTTATCTTAAGATTATATAAACGAAATATTAAAAAAATGTTAAAAACGCTATTTTCATCTCCGAATAAATATAGTATACTATAAACTGATGAAAAATGACAAGGATGAGGAGGTCATTTTATGGATTTAGTAACTATCTTTGCATTGTCAGGAGGTTTAGGCCTTTTTTTATACGGAATGAAGTTAATGAGCGATGGTTTAACAAACATTGCTGGAGCAAAACTTCGTAGTGTATTAGAAAAAATGACAAAAAATGTGTTTATTGGAACATTAGTAGGACTTGTCTTTACTGCTATTATTCAATCATCATCAGCAACTACTGTATTGGTAGTAAGTTTTGTTAATGCTGGATTGATGACCTTATACCAAGCGTCAGGAATTATTATGGGAGCAAATATTGGAACAACTGCTACTGGAATTTTAATGACGATTAATTTATCTGAAATTGCTCCTTTTATTGTATTTTGCGGTGTATGTATGGTTCAATTTTGTAGGAAACCAATTGTTCAGAAAATTGGGACAGTGTTTTTAGGATTTGGTATTTTGTTTGTTGGATTGACGTCAATGTCTACGGCGATGGAGGCTATGAAGGATTCGCCTATTGTTGTGAATACTTTAACATCTTTAACTAATCCTCTTTTAGCAATATTGATTGGCGTTGTATTAACAGCTATTTTACAAAGTGTTTCTGCAATGGTTGGTATTTTAATTGTTTTAGCTTCTCAAGGAATGATTTCTTTGGAAATGTCTTTTTATTTAACTTTAGGATGTAATATTGGTTGTTGTATTTCTGCTATTTTAGCAAGTATAGGTGGAACAATAGATTCTAAACGTGCTGCAGCTATCCATTTGATTATTAATATCATAGGAACGATCGTCATGGGAACACTTTTGATTTTCTTTATGCCACAAATGTTGAGTTTCATTACTTCAGTAACTGGTTCAGCTACGGCAACAGGAGCAAAATTACAATCTGCATTAGGCAAAGATGTTGCTTATTCTAACACGATTTTCAAGATTTTCCAAATAGTGATTGTTATGCCTTTCTATAAGCAAATTATAAAATTAACAATGATTATTATACCTGGGAAAGATGAACATAAAAAATTTGGATTACAATTTATTGGTAGTGATGGACCTTTTTCTCCAACTACTGCCATTCCTCAAGCAATTCATGAAGTTGAGAGAATGTTTTCTATTGCGGTTACAAATTTAAATCTTGCGGTTAACTCTTTGTTGGAAGTAGATATTTCAACTCAAGAGAAAATTAGAGAAAATGAAGAACATGTAGATATATTAAGCCGTGGTATCTGTGATTTTTTAACAAAGATAAATCAGTATTCTTTACCAGAAGAAGATAATAAAATGATTGGGCCATTGATTCATGTGATTGCAGATATTGAAAGAATTGGCGATCATGCTTCGTCAATTGCAAATATTACTTGTAAGTGTAATGAAAAAGGAATTTCCTTTACCGACGAATATAAAGTTCAAATTAGGGAATTATTGACATTAGTTAATTCAGAATTGGATTACAGCATTGATATGTTTTCACATAAGACATTGGAACATTTATCTGAAATATTAAAATTAGAAAATATGATTGATAAGAAAGAAAAAGATTTACAACATGCTTATTTATCTGATATGAAAAAGCGTACAATGAAACCTCGAGCAGGAATTCTTTATTCTGATTTAGCAGCTAATCTTGAAAGAATTGCTGATCATGCGACAAATATTGCTTTTGCTATTTTGAATGAAGATAGCGAAGAAGTCAATAGGTTGTTGGAAAATGAACATATTGATTCAGCTGATTATATTTTATAGGTCTACATTTCGTAGGCTTTTTCTATAGACAAAAAAGAGAAATTATGTTATAGCAATAGAAGGAAAGGGGATTTTTATGAAGGGACGTTTTGCTAAATTTTTATCTTATTATAAACCATATAAAGTCTTATTTTTAAAAGATATGTTTTTTGCAATGCTGAGTGCAGCAGTGACACTTGTTTTTCCATTAATTACGAGATATGTGACTGGAGTTATTTTGGTTCAAGAACCTGTTAATATTCGTATCATTTATCAGCTGGGAATATTAATGTTGGTATTAGTTGTGATTGAATATTTTAGTAATTATTATATTGGATATCAAGGGCATGTAATGGGTACGTATATGGAACGTGATATTCGTAATGAGTTATTTGAACATTATCAAAAACTTTCATTTCGTTTTTATGATGATCAAAAAACAGGACAGCTTATGTCAAGGTTGACAAATGATATTTTTTCTTTGACAGAATTATATCATCATGGTCCAGAGGATATTGTGATATCATTGATTAAATTTGTTGGTGCTTTTATTATTTTATCAACAATTCATATATATTTAACATTAATTGTTTTTGCTTTTATTCCTATTATGTTGGCTTTTGCCTTATACTATAATAAGAAAATGAAAAAAGCTTATAAGCGTAATAAACAACGCATAGGTGATATAAATGCACGTGTTGAGGATAATTTATCTGGGATTCGTGTTGTGAAAAGTTTTGCGAATGAAGATAAAGAGATGGATAAATTTCTCGTTGAGAATAACCATTTTGTAGAAAGTAAACGAAATAGTTATTATTATATGGGAAAATATAATGCAGGTTTAGGTGCTTTTACAAGTTTGATTACAGTTACTGTGATTTTCTTTGGAGCGTTGTTTATTAGTCAAAAAGCGATTACTACACCGGATTTAATTGCCTTTATTTTATATATTACTAATTTAATTGAACCAGTAAAAAAATTAATTAATTTTACAGAGCAATTTCAAGATGGTGCAACTGGTTTTGAAAGATTTATGGAAATTATGGAAATTGAGCCGGATATTCAAGATAAACCTGATGCCATTGCTTTAACAAATGTTGAAGGACATATTCAATTTAAAGATGTCAGTTTTCGTTATAGTGAGAAAACTGATTATGTTTTTGAAGATTTAAATTTAAACGTTGAACCAGGAGATTATATTGCTTTAGTAGGTTCTTCAGGGGTTGGTAAAACCACGATTTGTTCTTTATTACCACGATTTTATGATGTTTCTGAAGGCGTAATTACGATAGATGGTCACGATATCAGAGATGTTCAATTAAAAACTTTGAGACAAAATATTGGGATCGTTCAACAAGATGTCTATTTGTTTGTCGGAACAATAATGGATAATATTCGTTATGGTCAATTTGATGCAACTGATGAAGAAGTTATTGAAGCGGCAAAGAAAGCAAATGCTCATGAATTTATTATGGAATTACCTGATGGATATCAAACAGATTGTGGCCAAAGAGGGGTCAAATTATCAGGTGGACAAAAGCAAAGATTATCGATTGCGAGAGTTTTCTTGAAAAATCCTCCAATTCTTATCTTTGATGAGGCAACGAGTGCACTGGATAATGAAAGTGAACATATTGTTCAATTATCATTAGAGTCGCTAGCTAAGAATCGGACAACATTTGTTATTGCACATCGTTTGTCAACGATAAAAAATGCGAAAAGAATTTGTGTTTTAACAGAAAATGGTATTGAAGAAGAAGGGACACATGATGAATTGATGACTAAGAATGGTCAATATGCTCATTTATATCAGATGCAATTTAAAGAGAATTAAAGATGTAATATCACATCTTTTTTCGTTTTTTGAAAAAATAATGTATCTTCACTGAAATCGTGTATGATTAAATTAAGAATAAAGGAGGTAGGAAAAATGAGTTTTCCAAAAGATTTTTTATGGGGTGGTGCTGTTGCTGCTAATCAATGTGAAGGAGCATGGTTAGAAGATGGTAAGGCTCCTAATGTAACAGATATTGTTGTTGGTATTGGTTCAAAAGAACCAGGATTGAAATGGAATGAAGAAACGAAAAAATGGGAAATGAATTTAGACCCAAATAAGAAATATTTAAGTCATGAAGGGATAGATTTTTATCATCGTTATCGAGATGATTTGAAATTGATGGCTGGAATGGGATTTAACTGTTTTAGAACATCGATTGCATGGGGAAGAATTTTTCCGAATGGTGATGAAGAAACACCAAATGAAGCCGGATTAAAATTTTATGATGATTTAATTGAGACAATGTTAGAATTAGGTATGGAACCTGTTATTACATTAAGTCATTATGAAACGCCTTTACATTTATTGACAGAATATGGTGGTTGGTCTAATCATAAGTTGATTGATTTCTGGAAGCGTTATGTGACAACCGTATTTAAACGTTATAAAGGAAAAGTTAAATATTGGTTAACATTTAATGAGGTTAATAATATGATGCATAATCCTTTAATTGCAGGGGCTGTATTGACACTCGATCCGGAAGATCCAAGTAATCCGATAGGTTCAACAACATTAAAAGACAAGTGGCAAGGATATTATCATATTTGTGTTGCTAATGCTTGGACAGTAAAATTGTGTAAAGAAATTGATCCTGATGCTCAAGTAGGTTGTATGCTCACATCATCATCTATTGCGACATATCCTTATAATTGTGATCCTGATAATGTAATTGGAGCTTTGAATGCACAAAGAATGGCTCATTTCTATTTTGGTGATCCGTTCTGTTTAGGAATTATTCCTGGATATGTAAAACGTGTTTGGAGAGAGCAAGATTGTACACCAGTGATGGATGATGATGAGTTGAAGTTGATCAAAGAAAATACAGTGGCTTTCTTCTCATTAAGTTATTATCGTTCTTCTACATATGATCATGGTAATTCATTAAGTGGTGATACAGGTGGTTTAGTTGGTAAAGAAAATCCATATTTAAAAGGTTGCTCTCCTGAACCTTGGTGTTGGCCAATCGATCCAAAAGGACTTAGATATGTATTAAATGTTTTATATGATCGTTATCATTTACCATTATTTATTGTTGAAAATGGAATTGGGTTAGATGAAAATTTAGATGAAAATGGTCATATTGATGATCCTGATCGTGTTCAATATATTGAAGATCATTTAAAATATGTTCATGAAGCAATATTAGATGGTGTTGAAGTCATGGGATATTTGTATTGGGGACCAATTGATGTTGTTTCTGCAGGTACTGGTGAAATGAGAAAACGTTATGGTTTTGTTTATGTAGATCGTTTTAACGATGGTAGCGGAACTTTAGAAAGAAAAATTAAAAATTCTTATTATCGCTATAAAGAAATTATTGAATCAAATGGTGAAGTTTTGTTAAAGGATTAATGATTGCCATCACTTCATAAGAAGTGATGTTTTTTTCAATCGTGCTCAAAACCACAAATCCCACTACAAAGTGAGTGGGATTGTGTCATTTTATTCTAAATCGTCTGGGAAAACATGACGATAATAATCAGTATCTAAAATAAGGGCTGAAAAATCATACTTTTGATTAACAATAAGATGAATCTTTTTTAGATATTCCAGATCTTCAGTTGCTCCATCTAGCCAAATTCTTTCTTTCGTTTTTGAATTATACATCACTTTATCAGTCATAAAACTACGATTACAAAAGATGACCAATGGTGTACTGTCCGATAATAAATCTGTACCCATTAGTAAACGTGAATCATATTCTAAACCTAGCAAATTAGAAACTGTTGGTAAAATATCTAAACTGCATCCTAATTTATCAATCATGATCGGTTCTTGTATCGAAATACTCCAAATAATGAGGGCATTTTTATATGTTTCAAAATTTTCATCAATCGTAT
>CAYSWW010000024.1:0-18781 GCA_964434915.1 uncultured Coprobacillus sp. | reverse complement strand
TATTATGAATGTGTAATTTATACTTGACAAAGGTCACTTCATAACAGAAAGGAGATATTGAAATGAGTTTAAGAAAAGATTTTTTATGGGGAGGAGCAACGGCTGCAAACCAATTTGAAGGAGCTTATAATGTTGGAGGCAAAGGCTTAAGTATTGCGGATGTGGAAAGAGGAGCAAGACATGGTGTGATGCGACAGATTGATGATGATATTCAAGAAGGCGTTATGTATCCTAGCCATGAAGCTACAGATTTTTATCATCATTATAAAGAAGATATTGCTTTAATGGCTGAAATGGGATTTAAATGTTATCGTATGTCTATTGCTTGGACACGTATTTTTCCAAATGGTGATGATGAAGAGCCTAATGAAGATGGATTACAATTTTATGATGATGTTTTTGATGAATTGCATAAATATGGTATTGAACCAATTGTCACATTACATCATTATGAAATGCCTTTAGCATTAGTGAAGAAGTATGATTCATGGCGAAATAGAAAATTGGTTGATTTTGCGGTTCAATATGCCAAAGTTGTTTTTGAAAGATATAAGCATAAGGTTAAATATTGGTTAACATTTAATGAAATTAATGCTTTATTTATTTCTTCAAGACCTTGGCATCAGGCAGGTATTATTTATCGTCCGGATGAAAATGAAGCTGATGTTAAATTACAAGTTGCTCATCATCAGTTGTTGGCAAGTGCTTTAACTGTTATTGAAAGACATAAAATTAATCCGGATTTTCAAATTGGGTGTATGTTGATATATCCACTTACTTATGCTTATACATGTAAGCCAGAAGATCAAGTTGTAACAAGGGATAAAATGTTAAGAACTTTCTATTTAGGTGATGTCCATGTAAGAGGTGAATATACAAATACTTGTCGTGCTTTTGCGAAAATGATTAATGGTCATTTTCAAATGGAAGAAGGTGATGCTGGAATCTTGAAACAGGGAACAGTTGATTTCATTGCTTTTAGTTATTATTTTTCTCAGGTTGAAAGTTGTGAGCCAATGGAGGAAGTTATCGGTAATATTGCTAAGGGTGGGAAAAATCCATATTTAGAAATGACAGCTTGGAATTGGCAGATTGATCCAGTTGGTTTAAGAGTTGCTTTAAATCAATTATATGATCGTTATCAGATGCCTTTATTTATAGTTGAAAATGGTATTGGGGCTATTGATCAATTAGAAGATGGTCGTATTCATGATGATTATCGTATTGATTATCTCCAAAAACATTTATCTGAGATGAAAAAAGCTGCTGAAATTGATCTTGTAGATTTAATGGGATATACAATGTGGGGATGTATTGATCTTGTTTCAGCTGGAACTGGAGAAATGCGTAAACGCTATGGATTTGTTTATGTTGATAAAGATGATGAGGGAAAAGGAACACTTCAACGTTATCGTAAGGATTCTTTTTATTGGTATCAAAAAGTAATTGCATCAAATGGTGAAGATTTATAATAGATGAGAAAGAAACATTGTTTTCAAATGAGAATGGATTTGATTGGAATTTTGAAAACATTGTTTTTTCATTTTTGTCATTTATTGTTTGAATGAAGATTCTTTGATAAACTTTCTGATAGTTAAGGAGGAAATGAAGATGGAATTATTTATTTATACTTTATTACCGGCTTTAGTTGCTGGAATTGTTCAAGGTGTTACAGGTTTTGGTGCAGGTGTTGTTATGATGATGTTTTTACCTTTGCAGTTTAGCGTTGTACAGAGTGCTGGTGTTTCAAGTGCAATTTGTATGATCTTATGTACAGCTATGGTTTATCGTTATCGTCATACTATTAATTTTAAAAAGATTATTGGACCAGCTGTTTTATATTTGTTGGTAAGTAGTATTTCGATTTTATTTGCTAAGATGATTGATCAAAATATAATGAAAATTATTTTGGGAATCTTTCTTATTATCCTTTCTGTATACTTTTTATTCTTTTCTAAAAATGAGATTGAACCAAAGGGAATTGTTGCCTTGTTATGTATTGTTATTTCAGGAGCATGTGATGGTTTGTTTGGTATAGGTGGACCTTTAATGGTGATTTATTTCTTATCAAAAACACAAGGTAAAGAAGAATATTTAGGAACGATTCAATGTTTCTTTTTGATTAATGTTGTTTATTCAACAATATTTAGAATATTTAATGGCATTATTACAGTAGATTTATTTACTGGTATTGGTTTAGGAATGGTTGGTATTTTGATAGGATTATTTATTGCTAATAAGATTGTTGATAAGTTGGATGCTCAATTAATTAAAAAAATAACTTATGTAGTGATTGGTTTATGTGGATTATCCAACATTATCACAACATTATTATAAGAAGAGATTGTTATTGAAATTACTTTAAGTAGGGGCTTTTTAGTTTTGTTTATATAACAGATGAATGAAAAGTTAGCGAGATTTAGGATTTTGGTCAAATTCCTGGAATCAAGCAACATAATAACGAATAATAAATCGTATATGTTTAAGAATATTAGAATGTCTATTTGGCTGGAGATGAGGATGAAGTCAGGAAATGGGCATTAAATTTATAACTCTTGATTTTTTTTCAAGAGTTTTTTATTATAATGAATATGGAAAACAGAAAAGCAAATAAAAAATGATTAAAGCGAAATAAAAAGCGTATTATCAATGGTTTTACTAGCAATTTTGTTCAATTTAGTGTAATATGAAATTATATAGACAGGAGGTATGTGCATGGCAAAAGATTTTACTCAGACACGTCTATTCAATTCTGAACAAATTAAAAGAGAAGTGATTCATTCTAACTTAATGACTGTATCTCATGCATTGGATGAAAGAGGGTATAATGCAGTTCATCAAATTGCAGGTTACTTGATTTCAAATGATCCGGCTTATATTTCTAGTCATAAAGGGGCACGTTCAATTATTCAACAGATTGATCGTGATGAAATTATTGAAGAATTAGTGAAGTTCTATTTGGAGTCGAAATAGTGGAAAAAATATTAGGATTAGATTTAGGTTCTAGAACTTGTGGTATTGCGATGAGCGATGCATTGGGTATGATTGCTCATGGTGTTGAGACATATCGTTTTCCTGAAGGGGCTTATAAGAATTGTGCAAAGCATATTCAAAAGCTTGTGGAAGAAAATCATATTCGTACAATTGTTTTGGGTTTGCCAAAACATATGAATGGGGATTTGGGTGAAAGAGCGCAAATCTCTATTGATTTTAAAAAGCGATTAGAAAACATGATGGATGTTGAAGTTGTACTGGTTGATGAAAGATTGACAACGGTGATAGCGCAAAATCAGTTGATCTTTGCAGATGTTTCAAGAAAAAAAAGAAAGCAGGTCATTGATAAGATGGCAGCCGTACAGATTTTACAAGGATATTTAGATGGTCAAAGGAGAAAATGATGGACGCAGAAAAAATTCGGGTTATAGATGATCAAGAACAAGAATTAGAGTTTGAAGTATTATTTACTTTTGAAAGTGATGAAGGGAAAAAATATGTGTTATATTTTGACCCTGAAGAAGAATCACCACAAGTTTTTTCATCTATTTATGATGATGATGGAAACTTATATCCTGTGGAAACACCAGAAGAATGGGATATGATTGAAGAAGTGTTTAATAGCTTCATGGCTCAAGATGAAGATGACGATGTGGAAAACTATCATTAATTGTGGGAGTTGTCATCAAGAGAGGTAACATGCGTTACCTTTCTTTGTTTATAAAAAGTTCATATAAACATGACATAATAGGAAAGACTAGAGGAGGAAAAGAAATGGCTTTATTCAAAAAGAGACATGTCAAACCTATATTTGTAGGAAGTTATGGGAATGATATTACAAGGGGAATGTATGTTTTTCATTTGGATATAGATAATGGTGAACTCATCAAAAAGAAATTTTATAAAACAATTGCGAATCCAACAGCTATGTTTAAACGTGAAAGATTTATTTTTGCTTGTTATAAAAATAGAACAGGACGTAATACTGATGGTGGACTTTGGCAATATGCATCTATGGATTTGCAATTTGGTTTAGCGGCGAAAGTAACTGATCACGGTAAGACTTATATGTGTTGCTATGTTGATGAACAAAGAAAGTATGCTTATGCTGTGGATTATTATAATGGTGAGGTTGTTGTTATTCCTTTTGTTAATCAAAAGATAGTGAAAGTTGTACAAACGATTAAACATGAGGGTCACGGACCTGTACAAAGAAGACAGGAACAGGCACATCCTCATTATGTTGAAATGTTGCCTAATAAGGAAAGATTATTTGTTTGTGACCTAGGAACAGATGAAATTGTGCTTTATAAGATTGTTGAAAATGGAAGATTAGAAAGAGATGAGGAAAATTCTTTCCATGTCAAACCAGGAAATGGACCTAAGAAAATGGTTTTTAGTTCAGATGGACGTTTTGCTTATGTTTTAAATGAATTATCAAGCACTGTTTCGATTTATGCTATGGATGGACTTCAATTCACTTTAGTTGGTGAAGTGGATACATATCCAAAGGATAACTATGAAGGTGAAAATACAGCAGGAGATATCATTATTAATGAGGAAGGAGATTATCTATTTGTTTCAAATAGAGGGTATGATGCTATTTCAACATTTGAAGTGGATACGCAAACTGGTCAATTATATTATTTAGAATATATTGATACTGATGAGAATCCACGATCAATGATTTTGGTTAACAATCGATGGATTGTTTCAGCTTCACAAAAAGGTGGAATGTTAGAAACGTTTGAAATTAAACGAGGAGAACAAAGAGGAGTTCTTTTTGAAACACATTTTAGTTATCCGGTAGGAGAGCCTGTTTGTTTGATTGAAGGTAGAGGTATTTAATGTCAAGATAGTTTTCGATTGAAAGCTATCTTTTTTGATAAGTGTTTTTTCAAGAAAAATAGGCATGAGAGTTATATTTTATAGAGAAATATGTTAGAATAAGAAAATGAGGTGTGAATAATGGATGATTTCGAATTTGAAAATAAAAAGAAGAAAAAATTAAAAAAAGGTCCTTTATGTTTATTGTTATGTATTCTATGTTTAGTTATTGGAAGTTTTGGCGGATATTTTATTCATGATTGGTTATTAACTTCATCTGTTTCTGCTAATCAAACTATTTTTGATATTGTGGCCAATATTATTGAAAATGATTTCTTGGATACAACAGAGAGTGATGCTTCTTTAGAGGAAAGAATGTTGACGGGAATGATTACAGCAATTGGTGATTCTCATTCTGCCTATTTAACGATTCAAGAAGCTCAAGATCTTGGGACAACAATCAATGGTGCGTATGAAGGAATTGGTATTACTTTTTCTGCTGTTGATGCTGGAGCGTTAGTTTTAGATGTTTATCAAGGGACACCAGCACAAAATGCTGGGATTCAAGCTGGGGATATTTTAACCCATATACAAGGTACTTCTATTGCTGGTTATACATCAGATAAGATTAAATCAATTGTTCAGGGCGAAAGTGGCTCAGAAGTGAAAATTCAATTGCTTCGTAATGGTAAAAGTATGGAAGTGACAGCAACTAGAGGAAGTGTTGATATATCCGTTGCTTATGAAATTAGAGAAGAGGATAATCAAAAAGTCGGATATTTAAGAATTACGACTTTTGGTGAAAATATTGCGACTTTGGTGGAAAGTGCTTTAGAAGATATGCAATCGCAGAATGTTGAAACATTAGTGATCGATTTAAGAGGAAATGGTGGTGGCTATTTAGATGCTGCTCAATCATTGTTAGATTTATTTATACCTGAAGGTGAAACAATGTTTAGAGTTCAACCTTATCAAGAAGATGAAGTGCTTTATAAGGCAACCAATCGTCAAAAATATCAATTTGAAAATGGATTTGTTTTGGTTGATGGTGATTCAGCAAGTGCATCAGAAGTGATTACTGCGGCTTTAAAAGAAGTCTGTGATTATCAAATTGTGGGTACAACAACTTATGGAAAAGGTACAGTACAAACACAAGTTGTTATATCAGATGATGCAGTTTTGAAATATACTTATGCCAAATGGTTAACACCACAAGGAAATTGGGTTAATGGTGTAGGAATTGAACCTGATTATGAAGTGATACGTTTGACTTTAGATGATTTCCATATTGCCAGTGTTGAAGAGAGTTATACATATGATCAAGTTGATAGCAATATTGCTTATATGCAGGAGATGTTAGAAGAATTAGGTTATGCAGTTGATCGAATTGATGGTTATTTTTCAAGTCAAACAAAAACAGCATTAATGGCATTTGAAAAGGATTATAGTTTAACAGTAGATGGTATATATGAACAAAATGATGCAACAATATTATTAAATGTTTTAGCTTATCATATTTATCAAGAAGTAGAAGATACACAATATCAGAAAATTTTAGAATTGATTCAATAAGGAGTGGTAGGAAATGGAAAAGTTTAAACTTGTTTCTGAGTATTCTCCAATGGGAGATCAGCCAACGGCGATTAAACAATTAGTTGAGGGAATTCATGCTGGAAAAAAAGAACAAGTTCTTTTAGGAGGAACAGGAACAGGGAAGACTTTTACGGTTTCTAATGTCATTGCAGCAGTGAATAAACCAACTTTGGTATTAGCACATAATAAAACTTTAGCTGGTCAACTTTATTCAGAATTGAAAGAATTTTTTCCAGAAAATCGTGTGGAATATTTTGTCTCTAACTTCGATTTTTATCAACCAGAAGCTTATATTCCTAAATCAGATACTTATATTGATAAAAATGCTCAAACCAATTATGAAATAGAAATGTTACGTTCTTCAGCAATGAATTCATTGTTAGAAAGAAGAGATACAATTGTCGTTGCATCAGTGGCTTCTATTTATGGTTTGGGAAATCCAACCCAATATAAAGAAATGATTTTCTCTTTACGTGTTGGACAAGAAATCGATCGTAAAGAATTATTAACCTATTTAGTTGATCGTCAATATCAAAGAAATGATATTGAACAATCAAAAGGAACATTTCGTGTTCGTGGTGATGTCATTGAAATTGTACCAGGACATACAGAAAGTTGGTTGATTCGCGTAGAATTGTTTGGTGATGAGGTAGAACGAATTTGTGAAGTTGATCCATTAACAGGAAAAGTGTTGGGGAGTTATGGGTCTTATACGATTTATCCGGCTTATGGCTATGTGACGAAAAAAAAACAAATGTTGCATGCGTGTGAAACAATCTCAGAAGAATTAAAAGAACGCTTGCAATATTTTGAAGATGAAATGAAACCACTGGAATATGAAAGATTAGATCAACGAACGAGACATGATATTGAAATGTTGAGAGAGGTGGGAATGTGTCCAGGTATCGAAAATTATTCACGTCATATTGATGGGCGTAAGGCTGGGCAACGTCCTTATACCTTGATTGACTATTTTCCTCGTGACTTTTTAATGATTGTTGATGAAAGTCATGTTATGTTACCACAAATTCGAGGAATGTTTAATGGGGATCGTAGTCGTAAAGAAACATTGGTAGAGTATGGTTTTCGTTTACCAAGTGCTTTAGATAATCGACCTTTACGTTTTGAAGAGTTTGAGGATATTATTAATCAAGTGATTTATGTTTCAGCAACACCAGGAGATTATGAACTAGAAAAAACAAATGGTAAGTATGCTGAACAAATTATTCGTCCAACAGGATTATTAGATCCTATTATTGAAGTTCGTCCAACACAAAACCAAATTGATAATATTATAGATGAAATTCAAGAGCGTATAGAAAAGAATGAAAGAGTTTTAATAACAACTTTAACAAAAATAATGGCTGAAGATTTGAGTGCTTATTTAAAAGAAATGGGGTTAAAAGTAGCCTATTTGCATTCAGATACGAAAACCTTAGAAAGAACAGAAATTTTAAGAGATTTGCGTCTTGGAAAATATGATGTCTTAGTTGGTATTAACTTGCTTAGAGAAGGGCTTGATTTACCAGAGGTTTCACTTGTTTGTATTTTAGATGCGGATAAGGAAGGTTTCTTAAGAAGTGAACGTTCATTGATTCAGACGATAGGTCGTGCAGCTAGAAATGCAAATGGAAAGGTTATTATGTATGGTGATCATATTACCGAGTCAATGCAAAAAGCTATTGATGAAACAGCTCGACGTCGTGAAATTCAAGAAGCTTATAATCAGGAGTATCATATTACGCCACAAACGATTCATAAAGAAATTCGAGATCTGATTCAAGGAAAAGAAACAGTGGATGAAGCGACATCACTCGTTCAAAAGGGTAAAAAGGCAGATAAGAAAGCAAAGAAGAAATTGATTGACGATTTAGAAAAAGAAATGAAACAGGCGGCTAAGGTTTTAGATTTTGAACGAGCAATGGAGTTGCGTGATATTATCTTGGAATTGAAAGGTGAAAAGTAGTGGAATTTTCATTATTAGCACAGTCAGTTTTTGATGCTATTTTATCGCATGGTGGTGATGTTTATATTGTTGGGGGTTATGTTAGAGATGATTTGATGAATATGGCTTATAATCATGATATTGATGTAGAAGTTTTTCATTTGACATACCAGCAATTGTATGATGTATTATCTTCTTTTGGTCATGTGAATACATTTGGAAAATCTTTTGCGATTATGCAACTTGAAGGTTTAAAAGGTTATGATTTTGCTTTGCCACGTTTAGAAAAAAAACGTGGTAAAGGGCATCAGGATTTTGAAATTACCATCGATCCTGATTTATCGCTTGAAAAGGCAGTGCAAAGAAGAGATTTGACAATGAATGCGTTGATGTATGATTATGCTCAAGGAAAGATTGTGGATTTATGTCATGGTCAAGAAGATATAAAGAATAAGATCATACGATGCGTCAATCCGCGAACATTTGTTGAAGATCCTTTGCGCGTTTTAAGAATTGCGCAATTTGTTGCGCGTTTTCAGATGACAGTTGAAGATGAAACAAAGCATTTATGTTGTGAGATGGTCAAACAACATATGTTGGATCACTTGTCAATTGAAAGAGTCTATCAAGAATATTGTCAGATTCTGATGTCTTCACAGCCTTCTTTGGGTTTTCTGTTTTTAAAAGAAATTGGAGCTTTACCTCCTTATTTAGAAACTCTAACTTGTACGCAACAACGTTTAGATTATCATCCTGAGGGTGATGTTTTTACGCATACTATGCTGGTGATCGATATTGCAGCCAACATGAAAAATAAGGTTGATGAACCTTTGTCTTTCATGTGGGCTTGTTTATTACATGATATTGGTAAACCATTAGTTACCACACCAGAAGGACATGCTCCAGGACATAATGAAGCTGGTGTTGCAGTTTTTAAGAACGTTAAGATCATTACATCGAAAAAGCAAAGACAATACATTGAAACAATGATTATGTATCATATGCATTTGATGAATATGTCACGTCATCATGCAAAAGATTTGTTTTATTTGCGTTTATTAAAGAAAATTGATGGAAAAGTTTCTATGAATGATTTGATTTATATCAGTTGTTGTGATAAGTTAGGGAGAGGAAGAGTGAATCAGAAGCAGTATCAAGTCTTTTGGGATTTTATTGAAGATAAGCAAGCGCGTTTAGGCAATCAAGCGCCAAAAGCACTTGTGAATGGGCATGATTTATTAGAGGCTGGTTTTGTTGCTGATGAGCATATGAAGATATTATTAGATGAAGCTTATGATTTACAGCTTCAAGGTCTAAATAAAGAAACGATTTTAAGGAGTTTAAAAAGACATGGAAAGAGATACAATCATTATAAAGGGAGCAAGAGTCAATAATCTTAAGAATATCGATGTTGAAATTCCAAGAGATAAGCTTGTCATTATGACAGGCTTATCAGGAAGTGGAAAGACTTCTTTAGCATTTGATACGATTTATGCTGAAGGACAAAGGCGTTATGTTGAGTCTTTGAGTGCGTATGCAAGACAATTTTTAGGTGGTGTTGAAAAGCCTGATGTGGATAGTATTGAAGGTTTATCACCATCAATAGCCATTGATCAAAAGACAACTTCTAATAATCCTCGTTCTACAGTTGGAACTGTTACCGAAATTTTTGATTATCTACGATTACTTTATGCACGTGTTGGGCATGCTTATTGTCCTCATCACCATGTTTTGATTGAATCACAGACAATTAAACAAATGGTGGATACGATTGATACATATGAAGATAGCACAAAAATACAAGTTCTTGCCAGAATGTGCAAAAACAAAAAGGGAACACATAAAGATTTATTTGAAGAATTAATGAAAGATGGTTTTGTGAGAGTTAAAGTAGATGGTGAAACAAGACTATTGGAAGAAGAAATTGTTCTTGATAAAAACAAAAAACATAATATAGATGTAATCGTTGATCGGATTATAAAAAAAGAGGGTTATCGTTCTCGTTTGGCTGATTCTTTAGAAACAGCATTAAAATTAACAGGCGGAGAAGCCATTGTGGAAAATCTCAATACGAAAACAGAAAAATTGTTTTCTCAACATTTATCTTGTCCATATTGTGGTTTTAGTGTGCCTAAGCTAGAACCAAGATTATTCTCATTTAATAATCCTTTAGGAGCTTGTCCTGATTGTAAAGGAATAGGTGTTAAAAATGAAGTAGATGATGATTTATTGATACCGGATTGGTCATTGAGTATTAATCAGGGTGGATTGCGTTATTTTAAAACTTCGGTTGGAACTGATCGTATTGAATGGCAAAGATTTTTAGTTTTGTGTCGTGAGTATCAGATAGATTTGGATAAGCCTTTAAAAGACTTTAGTCAAAAAGAATTGAATATTATTTTAATTGGGTCTGATCGTCCAATTAGCTATTCAATTCAATCGAGTTCAGGAAATGTTTCTAAGACAACAAAGTATATTGAAGGTGTGAAGACTTTAATTGCAAGACGTTATGAAGAAACAACATCTTCTTGGTCAAAAGAATGGTATGCTTCTTTTATGGCTGAACATACTTGTCCAACTTGTGATGGGAGAAGATTAAATGAACAGGTTTTAAGTGTAAAAGTTGGAGGATTGAATATTAGTGAGTTCACTGATATGTCAATTGAAAAAGCTTTGAAATTTGTAGATGAATTAACGTTGAATGATGCAGAAGAGAAAATTGCCAATTTAATACTTAAAGAAATCAAAGATCGTTTGACCTTTTTAAATAATGTTGGTTTAGGGTATTTAACTTTATCAAGACGTGCCGGTGGCTTATCAGGTGGAGAAGCCCAGCGTATTCGTCTAGCAACACAGATTGGTTCACGTTTAACAGGTGTTTTATATGTTTTAGATGAACCTTCTATTGGATTACATCAAAGAGATAATGAGAAGTTGATTAAAACATTGTGCGATATGCGTGATTTAGGTAATAGTGTTATTGTAGTTGAACATGATGAGGATACAATGCGTGCTTCTGATTATATTATCGATATTGGACCAGGGGCTGGTGTTCATGGTGGTGAAATTGTTGCGCAAGGAACACCTGAGGAAGTGATGAAAAATCCAAATTCGATTACTGGAAAATATTTATCTAGTGAATACAAAGTTCCGGTTCCTAAGAAAAGAAGAAAAGGTAATGGCTTATATCTAGAAGTGAGAGGTGCCAAAGAAAATAATCTCAAAAATATTAATGTGAAGTTCCCACTTGGAAAATTTATTTGTGTAACCGGTGTTTCAGGAAGTGGAAAGTCTACATTGGTTAATGAAATCTTATGTAAGGCTGTGCGTGCTAAACTTTATCGCTCAAAAGAAAAACCTGGCGCTCATAAAGAAATATTAGGATTAGAAAATGTAGATAAAGTGATTGAAGTATCACAAGATCCAATAGGTAGAACGCCTCGTTCTAATCCGGTTACATATACAGGTGTTTTTGATGATATTCGTGAATTGTTTGCGAAAACACCTGAAGCTAAGATGCGCGGTTATGATAAGAGTCGTTTTTCATTTAATGTGAAAGGTGGACGTTGTGAAGCTTGTCAAGGTGATGGAGTCAAACGTATCAGCATGCATTTTCTACCTGATGTTTATGTTCCTTGTGAAGAATGTGGTGGAAAAAGATACAACGAGGAAACTTTGCAAGTGACATATAAAGATAAAACCATTTATGATGTGTTAGAAATGACGATTGAAGACGCTTTGGAATTCTTTGAAAATATACCTCGTATTCATGCGAAGTTACAGACAATTAGTGATGTTGGGTTAAGTTATATTAAATTGGGACAAAGTGCGACAACTCTTTCAGGTGGTGAGGCACAACGTGTCAAATTAGCAAGTGAATTACAAAAGAAAGCAACGGGAAAGACGGTTTATATTTTAGATGAGCCAACAACAGGTTTGCATAGTCATGATGTTGCACGTTTAATTGAAGTATTAAATCGTATTGTTGATCAAGGTGATACAGTTATTGTCATTGAACATAATTTGGATGTCATTAAAGTTGCCGATCATATTATTGATTTGGGATTGGAAGGTGGCGATAATGGTGGTACAATAGTTGTATCAGGTACACCTGAAAAAGTTGCGAAATGTGAAAAAAGTCATACAGGACGTTTTCTTAAGAAAATGTTAGAGTAGGAGGATGTTATGGGAAAATCAGTTAAGTTAAAAGATCTCCTGAAAGAGCCTTTATTTCATCAGGTTACTGGGGATGAAGAAGCATTGGAAAGAGAAGTTTTTGTTGCTGAAATGAGTAGACCTGGGTTAGAATTGGCTGGCTTTTTTAAACACACTGATTTTAGAAGAATTATTTTATTTGGTGAAAAAGAAATTGCTTTTGTTAAGGAAATGAATAAAGAAGCTCAACTTGCATGTTTTGCGAAATTGGCTAATGATGAAACACCTTGTATTATTATAGCAAAGGGATATGCTTGTCCGGAAATATTAAAAAATATTGCGATTAAAAGGAATTTTCCAGTATTTGAAACACAGCGTGCGACTGGTCGTGTTTCTATTGATTTGACGAGTATACTTGATGAAGCTTTAGCTGCAGAAACACTGATGCATGGTGTTTTCTTGAATATTTATGGAAAAGGTGTTGTCATTAGAGGTGATAGTGGAATTGGAAAATCAGAGATTGCTTTAGAACTTATTAAAAGAGGACATTCTTTGATTGCTGATGATGCGGTTGAACTTTATCATATTGGACAAAGTATTGTAGGAAAAGCACCAGAGGTATTAAAGAATCTTTTAGAGATTAGAGGAATTGGGGTTATTGATGTATCAAAGATGTTTGGTGTTGCTTCGGTTTTACCTAAAGATAATGTTGATTTAATTATTCAATTAGAACGATGGTTGCCTTCTCGTGAATATACACGGATTGGTGATGAGGAAGATGATGCGACAGAGGATATTTTGTCTGTTCAGATTCCTAAAGTTGTTGTCCCGGTAACTGGAGGAAGAAGTATGTCAGCAATTATTGAGACGGCTGTAATGAATATGCAATTAAAAGATTCTGGTTTTGATTCAAGTAAAGAATTTGTGAATCGAATTCTTGAAAATATTAGGAAAAAATCAACATGATTCGATTTTTTGAGAATTTTCATACTTTTGTGCGTATAGGATCTATTAGTATTCATTGGTATGCGATAGTTATTCTATTTGGCGCAGGTATTGCATATTTGTTAGGACAGTATCGTTTTCAACAATTGGGTTACAATAAGGAGATTTTGTCTGATTATTTCTTTGTTTTATTATTTGTTGGGATTGTTGGAGCACGTTTATGGTATGTTATTTTTACTTTTGATGAGTTATATGCATCGAACCCTATTGAGATTTTTGCTGTTTGGCATGGTGGTCTAGCTATTCAGGGAGGACTCTTTGCTGGGTTGATTTATAGTTATTTCTTTTTTAAGAAAAGAAATATTCCGTTTTTAGTAGCAGGGGATGCTATTTTACCAGGTGTTTTGATTGCTCAGGCTTGTGGACGATGGGGGAATTTTTTTAATCAAGAGGCTTTTGGCGGGGAAGTTTCTTTATCTTTCTTACAGTTTTTACATTTGCCTCAGTTTATTATTGATCATATGTATATTGGTGGAGCTTATCATCATCCAACTTTTTTGTATGAATCTTTAGGAAATATTGTTGCTTTTTTGTTGATAATTTTTGTGATTAGAAAATTTCAGAGACATATTGGGATTCAGTTTTTTAGTTATTTTGTTTGTTATGGGGTTGTCAGATTTTTTGTTGAAGGTTTAAGGACGGATAGCTTGATGTTTGGTGTTATTCGGATGGCACAGTTGGTTTCTATTGTTTTTATTATAGTTGGTATTATTGGAATTATTTATGTCCATTTTAAAGGACAAAGGATAACAGACTTTGTGGTTGAATAGATATGTTAGGTATATCTATTTTTTGTTCATCAATATTTCATATTGATATTATACAATTCCAATACGAGGTGAGATTATGCACAATTCTGAAGAAAAAATTATTAAGCAATATCATGATAATCAATCTATTTATCAAGCTTTAAAAGATGATATTGAAGATATTTTGACACATATATTAGAAAAAAATAATTTTCGTATATCTAATATTGCTATTCGGATTAAAAGTGAAGATGCACTTAAGAAGAAGATTATATATAAAAATAAGTATCAAGATATTAGTGAAATAACAGATATTGTTGCTTGTCGTATTATTACTTTGTTTGAGAATGATATAGATCGTATTTTTGAATGTATTAAAGAGAATTTTGATGTTGTTGAATATAATGATAAGCGTAAGAAGAAATACGAAGATCATATTGATTTTGGTTATAATTCATTACATCTATTAATTAAGTTTAATGAGGAGAGATGTCAGTTTATAGAATATGCAAATTATAAGGATATTGTTTTTGAATTACAAATTCGAACAACTTTGCAACATTCATGGGCTGAAATTGAACATGGTCTTGGATACAAATCGCAATATGAAATCCCTAAAGATATTAGAAGACGATTAACAAGACTATCAGCATCTTTAGAATTATTAGATGAAGAATTTGTTCAGATCGCTAAAGCAGTTGATGAATATAATCGAGGAATTGTTCATATTGAAAAAGTCTTGAAAACAGATATTAATGTGCATTCTTTAGCACAATATGTGAATACTTCGCCACGAATTAATCAATTATTAGATAAACTTCATAATCAATTTCAATTTCAATTTGAAAGAGATACTGAATTGATATCTCAATCACGATTAGTTCAGAGATTTCATTATATGGGATATACTTATATTCATGAATTAGATGACTTTGTTGAACATCGTTACAATGAAATCGAATGGTTAGCCAAAGATCGTATTCAAAGTTTGAAATTGCATCAAGTGATTAATATCTACAATGTCTTAGTTTGGATTTCTCTTGTGATGCTAGCAGTTGAAGGAGCAAGTGATCCTGAAAATATCTTCACTCAAGAAAGTATTGAAAGATTAAAACAAATAAAAATGCAGGTAGAAGAATTAATGGCATAAAAAAAGTAAAGCATTGCTCCAATGTCATTAAGTTAAAGGATATTATGAGATTTTAAGGATTAAGTTAAGGTACTGATTCAATTGAGAGTTGGTATCTTTTCGATTATGTTTAAATAATTGAAGTATTTTGCCTTTTTTAGACGCACTTTAAATTTAGTTTGAAAAAATTTGTTTTATCTTGATGTTGTTGATAATGATTTCAGAAACATGATACATAATGAATGTTGTATTAATTTCCTGCTGAATCAGATGTCTGTTTTTTGCATGAAAATAAATCATACCTAGCGCATTCTTTATTTTATTAAAGGCAGTTTTCTTATTCTAATGGTAATGATATAATCCTCAAAATCTTCAAGGCGAAATTTATCTTCAGTAAGAGTTGTGATGTTTGTCAAAATACTGTTTTTTGTGTTAATATTCTTGACACGATAATGTTATCGGATTCTTGCTTTTTTGTTGCAATAATTTTGATTGACATCAAGAGTGAAATCCATAGATTTGTTTAGATTCTTATTAATTTTACTAGGTGAATAGTAAATGTTTGATTTTGATTGATTCATCATAATAAACCTCCTAAAAAATCATTTACTAAAAAAGGACTATTAATGAATTTTTATGATTCATTAATAGCCCTCGATTTAGCTGGTTTGTCAATAAAAACTGACAAAAAAAGTCTCTCAACGTTTTATCTGATGAGACTTTATGGATTTAACTCCTTAACTTAATGACATTGGCATTACCGCTTTACTTTTTTATTAGTCCATCAGCAAAAGTGACAGGAATACCAAAGATAATACCGGTATCATGATTATCAATACCACCAAGTTCTTCATCAACTGTTTTTCTAATAATCTCTACTTGGTCATTATTAACAACAAAGAAAATAGTTTTACTATCAGAACGAGGTGCATCAAGAAATAAACGTAATGAACCTAAAATATAACTTTCATCTGAATTTTCAATTGACTTGACCATTCCTGTTGAATCAACAATTGTTCCACCGTGAACACCAGCTTTTTTAAGACGAGTCAATAAATTGTCTAAATATTCAACTTTATTTAATACCACAAAAATAACTTGCATCTTATCCATTCCTTTCGAAAATAATATTCTTTACTTATTCATTGCTTATCATTATTATATCGCTTGTGAAAAGAAATATCTAGTTATTATCTAAAAAATGCGATATAATATGAGCAAATCAAGGAGGTTTAACGATGAAATATGAATTTACAAATAGAATGGCTAATGTGAAAGCCTCAGCAATCAGAGAAATTTTAAAAGCAACAGCCGATCCTCATATGATTAGCTTTGCAGGTGGAAATCCAGCAGCTGAAGCTTTTCCAGTGAAAGAAATAGAAAAGATTTCTGCAGATATTTTAAAAAATGATCCTATTAGTGTATTACAATATGGTATTACTGAAGGTGATGCTAGTTTGATTGAAGCAGCCAAAACTTTCTTTAATAGAAAAGAAGAAGCCTTTAAAGAAGGCGATAAAATGATTATTACTTCAGGTTCGCAACAAATTATGGAATTTGTAGCAAAATGTCTTTGTAATGAAGGGGATATTGTAGTTTGTGAAAATCCAAGTTTCTTAGGAGCCTTGAATTCTTTTAAATCATTAGGAGCTGTTTTAAGAGGTGTTGGATTTAAAGGTGATCAATTAGATTTAGAAGCCCTAGAGAAGGCTTTAAATGAAAATCCAAAACCAAAATTCATGTATCTTATTCCTAATTTTCAAAATCCTACTGGTTTAACAATGTCATTAGAAGTGCGAAAAGCTGTTTTAGTTTTAGCTAAAAAATATGAAGTTCTTATTTTGGAAGATAATCCATATGGTGATTTAAGATTTTCTGGTGAAGATATTCCTTCTATTAAATCATTAGATCAAGATGGATTGGTTATTTATGCTGCCAGTCTTTCTAAAATCGTAGCACCAGGAATGCGTGTGGCTTGTTGTATGGGACCAGAAGAAGTTGTTTCAAAATTTACAGTAGCAAAACAAGCCAGTGATGTGCATTCTAATTTATGGGCTCAGAAAGTTATGGCAAGATATTTAACTGAATATGATATGGAACAGCATATTGCAACGATTCGAAAGATTTATAAAGCTAAATGTGAATTAATGTTAGCCGAAATGAAAAAGTCTTTTCATCCTGATGTTCAATATACGATTCCAAAAGGTGGAATGTTTATTTGGGTCACTTTACCAAAACATATAGATATGCAATTATTTGTTAAAAAGGCATTAGCACAAAATGTTGCAGTTGTTCCGGGAAATGCTTTTTTAGATGATGATACGAAAGAATGTCATAGTTTTAGAATGAATTTCTCAACTCCTACCGATGAAAAGATTCGTCAAGGAGTGAAAATTTTAGGGGATTTAACTTATTCTATGAATTAACGAATAATCGACATATTTTATGCTCCTGATAGCATATAATAAAGCGTCGGGAGGAAAAAATATGTTATTAATGAGATTAACAACTACAAAAATACTTACTTTAAGACAAGAACAACTTTTGAAAGAAAAAATTGGTGAATTATCTCATGATAAGAATATCATGATTCATATTGAAGATAATCAGGTGATGTATTTTAATCATGAGGAATTAGAATGTATGTTGATAGAATGTCAATTCTCTCATTTTGAAAATATAAAGGAGTTTACAAAAAGTTTTATGGCAGAAATTGAAAGTATTACTGGAATTCCTTTAAAACGCCAATATTTGATGATTCAAGAGTGTCAATACTTGGGAAATTATGGAGTATAATGAAAAGAAGTCAAAAAACAATGTCTTTAAGTTAAGATGACAATATTTAACTAGGAATTATATGTTTCCTGGTTTTTAATATTTATTCAAGCTAGAAAAACGTCGTTTTGAACCCACATGTGTCAAGGTCTATTGAACTATGTTAGTTATATCTATTAAACAATTGACCTATTATCAATAATAAAATTGATAACAGGTTACACATTGTTGTTGCAATGTCAATACTTTTCTTTTGAAAAATGATAAAAATCTATTAAGCTCGTTACTATTCACAGTATAAACAGAAATGAAAAAAAGTTATGCACAAATTTCAAAAATCAAAATGCTCAATATTGATCATTTAGCTGTAGTTCTTTTTTTAGTTTTTGTTTATTTGCTATTTGAGATGCGTTTCTGTATGGCTTTTATTGATGTGTCTATCATCATTTCTTGGCTTCTTTACGATACGTTTTCCAAAAAAGTTGTGCTTATACTGTGAATAGTAATACATTGCAATCGAGTAGGAGAAAATAAATAAATTATTTATTTTCGTCCTCTCACACCACCAGTGCATGCCGTTCGGCACACGGCGGTTCAAATCTATACTAA
>CAYSWW010000023.1:0-19112 GCA_964434915.1 uncultured Coprobacillus sp. | reverse complement strand
CCATAGATCCACTTGATGTCAGTATTCTGTCATGAATAAAATCCGCTTATTTCAAAGATGTTATACTAGTCCTTTAAGTTTAAATTCTTTAAAGCTAAATCTTGAATTTCATGAAATGGTTTGATAGGTGGTTGCTCTGTAAGATGTTCTCCAATCAATTTTTCCATCCAAACCATGTTATACCATGTATTGAATTTATAGCCACAATAATGAAATTCTCCAACTAGTTGATAACCGAGATGTTTATGATATTCGATACTATTTTTGTTTAAATACTGATCGTTGTGTATTGGACTTGCAATACATGCATTTAAATTAGTAACATCTTGTAAATGAAGAATGTTTTCTAAAGTTATATATAACTGTTTTCCTATTCCTTTTTTTTGCCAGTTTTTTTTTACATAAATAGATGTTTCTACTGCCCAATTATAAGCTGCACGGGAATGAAAAGCATTTGCATAGGCAAAACCGACAATCTTGTTTTGTGAGATTGCTACAATATATGGATATTTTGAAATAATATTTTGATATCGATTTGTAAATTCAGTTAATGATGGAACTTTATACTCAAATGTTATGGCTGTATTTTCTACATAATAGCGATAAATATCTAGAATTTCTGATAAATCAGAAACTTTTGCGATTTTAATTTCAATCATACATTTCCTCCTTTTTTTCACATCTATTGTATCATGACTCATAAAAAAAGAAAATTGACATTTATATCATATATTGTTATGATTTTTGGGATTAATATTTTATTTTATTTCTTTGTTTGATTCTTTATGGTATAATACAAAAAGTATGAGGTGAGGTTATGATTTTTGATAAAAAGAAAAAAAATCATTATGATTTGGATATGACAAACATTCCTAAACATATTGCTTTTATTATGGATGGAAATGGAAGATGGGCTAAAAAAAGAAAAATGCCTAGAACTTATGGACATCATGAAGGGACCAAAACAATTCGGACAATAGCTTTGGAAGCAAATCGTTTAGGTGTCAAAGCAATGACCGTTTATGCATTTTCAACGGAAAATTTTAAAAGAGAGGCCAGTGAGGTAGACTATATCTTTAAATTACCGAAAGAATTTTTTCATTCCTATTTAAAGGAATTGATTGAACAAAATGTTCAAATTCGTTATATAGGTCATTTAGAGATGGCTCCTCAAGAAACTCAACAAATCATACAATCAGCAATAGATCAAACAGCAAATAATACAGGACTCATTTTAACTTTTGCTTTTATTTATGGTGGACGTGATGAAATAGTTGTAACAACAAAGAAAATTTGTGAAGAATATAAGAATGGAAAGATTTCATTTGATGATATTACCGAAGATTATTTTGAAAAAAATCTGATGACTGGGGATTTACCACCAGTTGATCTCATGGTTAGAAGTAGTGGTGAATGTCGTTTATCTAATTTTTTGCCTTGGCAATTAGCATATGCTGAATTTATTTTTGATGATACGCTATGGCCTGATTTTGATGAAGAATGTTTACATCGTGCTATTGCTATTTATCAGGGAAGAGAAAGAAGATTTGGAGGGGTATTAAAATGAAAACGAGAATTATTACTGGCTTAGTTTTAATTGCTGTTATATTACCATGTGTTTTCATTGGAGGCATCTTTTTTAAAATTTTAATAGGGATTATAGCTGGTGCGGCAATCTTTGAAATGATTTCAATTTGTAGTCGACCAAAAGCAAATGTTTATTTATATCCATTGATTGGTATTTTTATTTATTATTGTTTATATTTTGAAAAGGGATTGATGATCTCTAATGTTCCGATTATGATTTATCTTATTATTTTATTGATATGCAGTATGATAGATGATGGTATGTATTTTTTACGTTTATGCTATTACTTTACAGCTAGTGTATTGATTGCAATGGGTATTCATATGGTTTATCAATTGCGTTTAAGCTTTGGTTTTGAATACTTATTGTTGCTTGCTCTGGCAACATTTGGTACTGATACAGGAGCTTATTTCATTGGGATGAGATTTGGTAAACATAAATTAAATCCTCGTTTATCACCAAAGAAAACAATTGAAGGTTCTTTGGGAGGAATGTTATTAGGAACGGTTCTTTCTGTTGCTTATGGTGCATATATTCAAATAAATATACCTTTTATATATATGATTATCATTTGTTTTATTTTGACAATAACTGCACAAGTAGGGGATTTAACTTTTAGTAGTATAAAAAGAGCTTTTGAAGTGAAAGATTATTCTCAGTTATTACCTGGACACGGTGGTGTTTTAGATCGTTTTGATTCTTTATTGTTTAATTCTATGGTTTTAGGACTTCTTTTACATATTATGCAAATGGTGGTGATATAATATCATGAAAAAAATTGTTGTTTTAGGTGTTACGGGTTCAATAGGTTCTCAGACTGTTGACGTAGTGATGCATCATCAAGATGAATTTGAAATCTATGCAATGAGTGCCGGACACAATATTAATAAATTAGAAAAAATATTAACATTTTTACATGTGAAACATGTTTGTGTGCAAGATCAAAAAGATAAAGAATATTTACAACAAAAATATAAAGATATTTGTTTTTATTACGGACAGGATGGTTTGGTTCAAATTGCGACTTTACCAGAAGTTGACATAGTTCTTAATGCAATTGTTGGTTTTGCTGGTCTTGTGCCAACAATTGAAGCAGTCAAAGCTGGCAAAGATATTGCTTTAGCAAATAAAGAAACACTTGTGGTTGCGGGGCATATTATTATTCCTTTAGTTAAACAATATCAAGTTGCTTTAATTCCGGTTGATAGTGAACATTCTGCGATATTTCAATCTATGAATGGAGAAAATCATGGTGATATTTCTAAAATTATTTTAACTGCAAGCGGTGGAAGTTTTAGAGATAAAACATATGAGCAGCTTAAAGATGTCACTGTTGAAACAGCTTTAAAACATCCTAATTGGGCTATGGGAGCAAAGATAACGATTGATAGTGCAACTCTTTTTAATAAGGGCTTAGAAGTAATGGAAGCAAGATGGCTTTTTGATATTGATTATGATCATATTGAAGTCTTAATTCATCCAGAAAGTATTGTTCATTCAATGGTTGAATATCAGGATACAGCCATTATTGCTCAATTAGGGACGCCTGATATGCGTTTGCCAATCCAATATGCTTTAACTTATCCAAAACGTTTACCATTAATTGAGGGAAAACGCTTATCATTGGCAGATGTTGGTTGCTTGCATTTTGAAAAACCTGATTTTCATCGTTTTCGGGCTCTAGCGCTTGCCTATGAAGCAGGACGTAAGGGTGGTTCTATGCCATGTGTCCTCAATGCAGCCAATGAACAAGCAAATTCATTATTCTTAGCGCGTAAGATTCATTTTTTAGATATTGAAAAATTAGTGGAAGAAACGATGCGTGCACACAAAAGGATTGATCAACCAACATTACAACAACTTTTAGAAGTTGATAGTTGGGCAAGAAATTATGTCTTAAGAAGAGTAGGAGAAGATTAAATGCAAACATTGATTAATTTAATTGTATTTTTATTAATATTAGGAACAATTATTATTATTCATGAATTGGGACATTTCATGGCTGCAAAGTTTTTTGGCGTTTATTGCGCACAATTTTCAATTGGATTTGGACCTAAAGTTTGGTCAAAGCAGGGAAAAGAAACAGAGTATGAAATCAGAGCTTTGCCTTTTGGTGGTTTTGTTGCCATGGCAGGAGAAGAGGACCAAATTGACAATGAAAAAATGAAAGATGTGCCAATTGAAAGAACATTAAAAGGCATTAAAGCTTATCAAAAAATCATTATCTTTTTTGCGGGCGTATTTATGAATCTTGTTTTGGCTATAGTAGTTATTTTTGGAGTTAATTTGACTGCAGGAGAATTACCTGTTAATGTTGCTCAAGTTGGAAGTATTGCTGCTTCTTCGCCAGCTGAAAAATATGGGCTACAAGTTGGTGATGTGATTCAACAAGTAGAAATTGTTGAGACGGGTCAAACCATTTTGGTTTCAAATTTTGATGATTTGCAATTAACGCAAGATTCTTTGAATACAACTGCTGATTCATTAACCGTAAATTTAACTGTTCAAAGAGATCAAGAAAAAGATGTCATTCAGATGGTTTTGGATTATAAAGAAGATTTAGGTATTTATCAGATTGGAATAACTCAAGCAACTCGTTCTATGAATATTGCTGAATGTATACAATATACTTGTATTTACTTTAAACAAATGAGCGGAGCGATATTTCAAGCTTTAGCAATGTTAGTCATGCATTTTTCTGATACAGTTAAACAACTTTCTGGGCCTGCTGGAATTTATCAGATTACAGCAGAAGTTACTGAGACAGGACAAATTGTTTATATATTTAATTTGTTGGCTATGTTATCAGTCAATGTAGGTATTTTTAATTTGATGCCTATACCTGGGTTAGATGGTTGTCAGATTTTATTTGTTATTGTTGAAAAAATAATTGGCAGAGAATTACCACAAAAATTAAAACTTATTTTACAAATGGTTGGATTAGCTTTGGTTATGTTATTAATGATTTATGTGACAATTCAAGATGTTTCACGTATTTTTGGTTAAGGGATTTCAAAATCCCTTTTCAAGTTAAGGAGGTATTTGAGTGAATTATATGTCCATACTTTTACAGCAACTTCATTTACAAGATCAAGTCACACAATTAAAAAATGCTGATATCACAAAAGTCATTGTGCATAAAGATAACTCTTATGATTTTTATATTTGTGCAAAACATATTATTCCTTTAAAAGAAATTAAACTTTTATTTTCTGCAAAGCATGAGTTTCCTTATCCAATTGAGTTTTTCTTTGATTGGATGAATTCATATACGGCTGAAGATATTATTGATTATGCTATTTTTATTTTTGATCATTTAAAAGGACGTTTTCCCCAGATTCAATTGATTAAAAAAGAGAATCTTCACATTGAAAATGAAATATTAAAAATTGAAGTTTTAAATGAAATTCAGTTAACTCAATTACAACATCTTTATAAGATTTTTGATAAATATTTTTGTAAATATGGTATTCAAATTAATTTTGAAGCATATATTGATACCCAAAATGAAACTTATCTATCTATTCAAGAGGATATGGATTCATTAAATGAAGTAAAAATTGATGAAAAAACTTTTAATCAAACTGAAAAAACAAATTATAATAAATTTACATTTCAAAGCTATAAAAAAGATTATTTTTCTTTAAAAATAGATGAAATTGATGATACGGTTAAGGAAGTAATGATTCAAGGTTATGTTTTCAATGAAGATTCTAAAAAAGTGAAAACCGGAAAAACAATTCAGTCTTTATATGTGACTGATTATACGAATAGTATTATTGTTAAGAGATTTGAAAATAAAGGGGCAAATAGCCTTGAAGAAATGAATAAAATAAAAAAAGGTGATAAATGGGTAAGAGTAAAAGGAAATGTCGAATATGATACCTATTCTAAAGATACTATAATTATTGCGAGAGAGGTTGAAATCATTCCTTCGCCTAAAATTCGTGATGATCATGCTAAAAAAAAGCGTATTGAATTACATACTCATTCTAAAATGTCTGCAATGGATGGCATTGGGAGTGTTAGCGATTATATAAGTCGTGCTGCTTATTGGGGACATGAAGCTATTGCTGTTACTGATCACGGAAATGTTCAATCTTTTCCTGAAGCGCAAATAGCAAGTCAAAAAAATAAGATTAAAATGATATACGGTGTTGAAATGTACATGATTGATCCTGAATTTACAGTTGTTTATAATGAAAAAGATATGTCTTTACGTGATTTGACATTCGTTTCTTTTGATTTGGAAACAACGGGATTATCTGTCATGGATGATGATATTACAGAATTCGGAGCGGTTCGTTATAAAAACGGACAGGAAATTGGACGTATACAAAGTCTTATTAAACCACATAAAAAGATATCTCAAAAAATTACCAATCTTACTCATATTACTAATGAGGATGTTAAAAATGCACCGGATATTCAAGAATTTCTACCTAAAATTTTAGATTTTTTTGGTGATGATGTTATAGTAGCTCATAATGCAACTTTTGATGTCGGCTTCTTAAATGAAATTTTAGTAAGAAATGGTTATGAGAAATTAAAAAATCCGGCGGTTGATTCTTTGGCACTAGCCTGGAAATTACTGCCAGAGTTAAAAGCTTACCGATTAGGTAATGTTGCTCGTCATTACCGCATTGCCTATGATGGAGAGGAAGCTCATCGTGCCGATTATGATGCAGATGTTTTAGCGGGTGTTTTTAATATGATGTTACATGATATGATGCAACGTCAACTTTTTAATCTTTTGGATATGAACCAAGTGGATTGTCCAAACGCTTATAAAATTGTTCGACCAAAACATATGTGTATTTTAGCAAAAAATAAGACAGGTTTGAAAAATATGTTTAAGCTTGTTTCTGAATCAAATACAACTTATTTCGAAAAAACACCACGCATTCCAAGAAGTCGTTTAGAATTTTATCACGAAGGATTGCTTTTTGGGAGTGGATGTTATAATTCAGAAATTTTTGAACTTGCAATGACGCGTAGTTTGGATGAATTAAAGAAAGCTATCAATTTTTATGATTATATTGAAATTCTTCCTTTTGATATTTGTCGTTACTTTGTAGAAAGAGGTAGAATTGATACAGAAGAGGAACTTGTTCGTATTTTACGTCGAATTGTTGACACTGCTAAAGAACTAGGAAAAATCATTGTGGCAACAGGGGATGTTCATTATCTTGATCAAAAAGATAAAATTTTTAGAGATGTTTTTACTTGTAATTCTAAAATTGGTTTAGGAGGAGCTTTGCATCCTTTAACGGATCGTAGTAACCCAAAAGCATGGACTCCTGATGAGTATTTTCGAACGACACAAGAAATGATGGATAGTTTAACATATCTAAATGAAGAAGAAAAATATGAATATGTTGTTGAAAATTCTCATCTTATTGCTGATATGATTGATGGTAATTTTCATGTTGTGCATAATAAATTATTTACTCCACATATAGATAATGCTGATGGAAATTTAAGGCAATTATGTTTTGATAATGCCCATAAACAATATGGTGAAGTATTGCCTGAAATTGTTGAACAGCGTTTAACAAAAGAATTGGATAATATTATTAAGCATGGTTTTGGTGTTATTTATTATATTGCCCATAAATTGGTTAAAAAGTCTAATGAAGCGGGATATTTGGTTGGAAGTCGTGGTTCTGTTGGTTCTTCATTTGTTGCTACCATGGCCAATATTTCAGAAGTCAATCCTTTACCACCTCATTATTATTGCCCGCATTGTCAATATAGTGAATTTTTACCCGAAGGATATATTGCCAATGGATATGATCTACCTAATAAAACTTGTCCAAAATGTGGACATCCTTTAAAAGGTGATGGTCATAATATTCCTTTTGAGACATTTTTAGGGTTTAATGCTGATAAGGTTCCTGATATTGATTTAAATTTCTCAGGTGACTATCAGCCTGTTGCACATGCATATACGAAAGAAATTTTTGGTGAAAGTCATGTATATCGTGCAGGTACTATATCCACAGTGGCCGAAAAAACAGCTTATGGATACGCTAAAGGTTATGCTGAACTAATGGGTATAGAAAATACAATTCGTGGTGCAGAATTAGAACGTATTGCGAAAGGATGTACAGGTGTAAAAAGAACGACAGGGCAGCATCCTGGAGGGATTATTGTTATTCCTGAAAATATGGATGTTTATGATTTTACGCCTTATCAATATCCTGCAGATGATTTGACAGCAGAATGGAAAACGACGCATTTTGATTTCCATGCGATTCATGATAATGTGTTAAAATTTGATATTTTAGGACATGTTGATCCAACGGTTATTAGAATGTTACAGGATTTAACAGGTGTTGATCCAAAAGATATTCCGACTAATGATCCAAAGGTCATGAGTTTGTTCAATTCGACAGATGCCTTAGGCGTTGATTTAAGTTTTCTTCATTGTAAAACTGGTGCTTTAGGATTGCCTGAGTTTGGTACTAAATTTGTTCGTGGTATTTTAGAGCAAACGCATCCAACTTCTTTTAGTGATTTGGTTATTATATCTGGTTTATCTCATGGTACAGATGTTTATTTAGGTAATGCAGAAACATTGATTTCTTCAGGAACTTGTACTCTAAAAGAAGTTATTGGTTGTCGTGATGATATTATGGTTTATTTGATTGAAAAAGGTTTACCTAATAAAGATGCTTTTGATATTATGGAATGTGTACGTAAAGGAAAATCTCCTGTTGTTTTTCCTGAGAAAAATTATGAAGCATTAATGCGTGAGCATGATGTACCAACTTGGTATATAGAGTCATGTAAAAAAATCAAATACATGTTCCCTAAAGCCCATGCTGCTGCATATGTATTAAGCGCAGTCCGTGTTGCTTGGTGGAAGTTATATTATCCTAGAGAATATTATGCTGTTTATTTTTCAACACGTTGTGATGCATATGATATTGAAGTTATGATTCAAGGTTATGATGCGGTATATGCACGATATCAGCAAATTATCAATGATAAACATAGTGGAGTTAAAGTTTCTAATAAAGAGGAGGCTTTAATTATTGTATTTGAAATTGCTTTGGAGATGTTTGTTAGAGGTTTCCATTTTAATAATATTTCTTTAGAAAAGTCTGATTCTCGTAATTTTATTATTGATCCAGATGATCATGATGGGCTCATTCCACCGTTCACATCGATTGATGGTTTAGGAGAATCAGTAGGTGATAGTGTCATTGAAGCGAGAAATGAAAAACGCTTTTTATCGAAAGAAGACGTTATGAAACGTACGAAGTTAACAAATAGTCAAATAGATTTACTTACTAAACTCGGAGTTTTTGAAAATATGTCGGAAGAAAATCAATTGTCATTATTTGATCTTTAAAAAATATGATGAAAGCATTGTTTTTTTACATAATATGTGTTATATTAATATTGTAAAAGTGATTTACGAGAGGGGCAACCCTCTCGTTTATATTTGTAAGCGGAGGGTTATATGTTAGAAGAAATCACAAAACTAATTCAACCTATTCTTGAACAGCATGATGTATATCTTGATGATATAGAATATGTGAAAGAAAAAAATGAATGGTACTTGAGAATTTATATTGAAAAAAATAATGGTCATTTAGACATTGATACTTGTGTGGCAGTTAGCGAAGATATCTCAGTGCAACTAGATGAAGTGAATGTTATTGAAAATGAATATTATTTGGAAGTCTCTTCTCCGGGAGCTGAAAAGCCTTTAAAAACATTGGCAAAGGTTAAAGAAAATATTGGACAATATGTATATGTAAAATTGAAAAGACCTATTCAAAATATGAATGAATTATATGGAACAATTTTAAATGTAGATGGTGAAAATATTGAAATTGAATATAAGTTAAAAAATATTAAAAAGAAATGTATGATTGAATATCTAGATATTGCATTTATAAGATTAGCTGTTAAATTTTAAGGAGGAAATATTGAAATGGCTAGTAAAAAGTTTATTCAAGCTTTAGATTTATTAGAAAGTGAAAAAGGGATTAAAAAAGAAATTGTTTTAGATGCTTTAAAAGAGGCCTTAGAAAAATCATATAAGAAGAATTATGGTGGTTCTAATTCAATTATACGTGTTGATATTAATGAAAACACAGGAAAAATTCGCTTATATGAAATTAAGAAAGTTGTTGATGATGTCATGGATGAGGATTGTGAATTATCTTTAGAAGAAGCACGATTATTGAATCCTAGATATCAAATTGGAGATGAAGTTGTTAATGAAATTGATCCTGAAGTTTTTGGTCGTTTGGCTGCTATTCAAACAAAACAGTTATTAAAACAAAAAATTCGAGAAGCAGAAAAAGAAACGCTTTTCAATGAATACATTGATAAGAAAGATGATATTATTACAGGGATTGTTGATCGTGTAGAAGAAAGATTCGCAATCATCAATATCGGAAGAACAGGAGCTATATTGCCTTCAAAACAGCAGATCCCTGGTGAAAAAATATATGAAGGACAACATCTTAAAGTTTATGTGAGTGATGTTGAAAGAAATACGAAGGGGACACATATATGTGTATCAAGAACTGAACCTGGTTTAGTGAAAAGATTATTCGAAATGGAAGTGCCAGAAATATATGATGGTACTGTGGAAATTAAGTCAGTATCACGTGAAGCTGGAGATCGTAGCAAAATTGCTGTATATACAATGAATGAAAATGTTGATCCAATTGGTGCTTGTGTTGGTCCTAAGGGAAGTCGTGTACGTAATGTTGTCAATGAATTGAATGGAGAAATGATTGATATTATTGAATGGAGTGATAATCCTATTGTTTTCATTTCGCATGCTTTATCTCCTTCAGAAGTTGTATGTGTTGAAATTGATGAAGAGACTCATAGTGCATTAGTTATTGTACCTGATAATCAATTATCATTAGCCATTGGAAAAAAGGGACAAAATGCCAGACTGGCTGTGCGATTAACAGGATGGAAAATTGATATTAAGTCAGTAAGTGAGGCGGCTGCTGAAGGTATTGTTTATGGGGAAGATGCTCAATTTAAGAAATCATTTGAAGAAGAAATGACGAAAGAAGAATTTGTTCAAGATGATAGTGAAGAATTCGAAGACACACTAGAAGAACATGAAGAAAGTTTTGAAGAAAACGAAGAAGAATTTGATGATGATCATTATGAAGATTATGATTATGAAGATTATGATTATGAAGATTATGATTATGATCCTAAATATGATGAAGATATTGATTATGATGAATTTGATAAATATTATGATGATAAATAGAGGTGGATTAAATGAAAAAAATACCTTTAAGGAAATGTGTCGCAACTCAAGAGCAATTACCAAAGAAAGAATTAATACGTATTGTTAGAAATAAAGAAGGTCAGGTTTTTGTGGATCCAACAGGAAAAATGAATGGAAGAGGTGCTTATTTAAAAAGAAGCCTTGAAGCAATTGAAATAGCTCAAAAAAAGGACGTATTAAAACGTGCTTTGGAAGTTGAAATACCTGAATCTATTTACGAGGAATTAAAAAATTATGTTAACTCGTGAGGTTATTTCTTTGTTAGGACTTGCATTTCGAGCTCGTAAGTTATCTTTTGGGGAAGTTTTATTAAAAGATATTCGTGCAAATAAAGTATTTTTTGTGATGATTGCTGAGGATGCAAGTGACAACACAAAAAAGAAATATACTGATAAATGTCGATATTATCATATTGATTGTAAGATAATTGGTCATGTCGATGAATTGTCTAAAGCGATTGGTAAAGATAATCGTGTTGCGATAGGCATTAAAGATAAAGGATTTGCAAATAAAATCAAATCAAAGTTAGGAGGTTGATGTTATGGCAAAGAAAAATAAGTCAGTAAAAAAGAAAGGACAAAATCGAAAAAAGAAATTAATTTCTAATATTCCAAACAAGAAAAAAGAAGATAAAGTCATTGGGGATGGAATTGTTGAGTACGAAGAAGGCATTACAGTTGGTGAACTTGCCGAAAAAATCGGACAAACGGCAGCTAATGTTATTAAAGTTTTATTCATGTTAGGAATTATGGTTACAATTAACTCTTCTTTAGATGATGAACAAGTTGAGCTTATTTGCTTAGAGTTTGGTTATGAAGCTAAGAAAAAGGTTGTTGTTAATGAGATTAATTTTGAAGATATCGAAATTATTGATGATGAAGCTGATTTGGTAAGCAGACCATCCGTTGTAACCATTATGGGGCATGTTGATCATGGGAAGACAACATTACTAGATTATATCCGTAAATCACGTGTTGTTGAAGGAGAATTTGGTGGTATTACACAACATATCGGAGCATATCAGGTAAATGTTAATGGCAAGAAAATTACTTTCTTGGATACACCTGGACATGAAGCTTTCACTGCTATGCGTGCACGTGGAGCTCAATTAACAGATATTGTTATTATTGTAGTCGCAGCTGATGATGGCGTAATGCCTCAAACAAAAGAAGCTGTTGATCATGCTTTGGCTGCTCATGTTCCAATTGTTGTGGCTATTAACAAAATTGATAAAGAAGGTGCTGATCCTGAACGTATTAAAGGCGAAATGAGTGAATTAGGATTAATGCCTGAAGAATGGGGCGGAGATACTGTTTACTGCAATATTTCGGCGAAAAAAGGGACTGGAATTCCTGACTTGTTAGAAACTTTAACTGTAGTAGCTGAATTAGCAGATTTAAAAGCAAATCCAAAGCGTTATGCATATGGAAGTGTTGTTGAGGGTAGACTAGATAAAGGTCGTGGTCCAGTAGCAACATTATTGGTTCAAAATGGAACTTTAAGAGCTGGGGATCCGATCGTAGTTGGAACAGCTTATGGTAGAGTACGTCAAATGTTGGATGATAGCGGTAGAGAATTAAAAGAGGCAAAACCATCAACACCAGTAGAAATTACTGGATTAAATGATGTTCCTACAGCTGGTGATAAATTTATGGCATTTGAATCAGAAAAGATGGCTCGTCATGTTGGAGAGGAAAGACAAAAAGCAAAACAAGAACAAGAGCGTGGTGTCAGTTCAGCAATGAGTTTGGATGATTTATTTAATCAAATTAAAGTTGGACAAATTATTGATTTAAATATTATTGTAAAAGCTGATGTCAATGGAACTGCTGAAGCAGTAAAGAGTTCATTAGAAAAGATTGATGTCGATGGGGCTAGAGTTCATGTCATTCGTTCAACAGTAGGAGCTATTAGTGAATCAGATGTTTTACTTGCAAGTGCATCAAAAGCAATTATTTATGGATTTAATGTACGTCCTGATGCAAATGTAAGACGAAAAGCTGAAGAAGAGGGTGTAGAAATTAGATTACACAACATTATCTATAAAATGGTTGAAGAAATTGAAGCTGCCATGAAAGGTATGTTAACACCTGAATTAGAAGAAGTGATTACAGGCCAAGCAGAAATCCGACAAGTTATTAAAGCATCTAAAATTGGGAATATTGCTGGATGTTATGTGACTGACGGTTATATTCCAAGAGATTGTGGTGTTCGTTTGATCAGAGATGGTGTTGTTGTTTATGAAGGAAAATTAGCTTCTTTAAGACGTTTTAAAGATGATGTTAAAGAAGTACAATCTGGTTATGAATGTGGTATGACAATTGAAAACTATAATGATATCAAAGAAGGGGATATTATTGAAGGTTATATTATGCAAGAAGTTGATAGAAAATAGGAGTGAGAGTTTATGGTATTAAAGAAAGAAAAAATGAATAATATTATTCAAAGAGAACTTTCAGATATTTTGCAAAATGAAGTAAAAAATCCTTCAATAGGTTTTTGTACAATTACTGGTGTCGAAACAACAAATGATTTATCTATAGCAAAGGTATATGTTTCATTTTTAAATAAAAATGTGGAAAAAAGAATGAATGCTTTAGAAAATTCAAAAGGATTTATCCGTACTCTTCTTGCTAAACGGTTAACTATTAGAAAATGTCCTGAATTACAATTTGTACTTGATGAATCATTAGCATATGGTAATAAGATTGATTCTATTATAAATGAATTGAATAAACAACAGTCTGATGATTGAATAGAAGGGAAACGATGTTCCTCTTCTATTTTTATATTCTTATATTCTATTTTGTTTGAAGATAAAAAGAGAAGTGATATAATAATGGATAGGAGGATATGAAAATGAAAAAATGTATTGTAAACGGGAAAGTGATTCTGCATAATGCAATCGTTCATAAAAATGTTTTTATTGAAAATGAGCGTATAATTGAAATTAGTGATCGTCAACCTAATGATGAAGAAAATATTGATGCTCAAGGACTTTATGTGAGTCCTGGTTTTGTTGATGTACATACGCATGGACGTGGTGGTAGTGATACAATGTATCCTACATTTGAAGATTTAAATACCATCTCAAAGACTACATTAACTACAGGAGTGACATCGTTTTTACCTACAACGATGACAATGCCTGTCGATGATTTAACAAAAGCTATTGAAAATGTAGCATTATATCGTGATAAGGTAGAAGGAACGAGGATATTAGGAATACATTTGGAAGGCCCTTTTTTAAATAAAAAATATAAAGGGGCACAACCTGAAGAATGTATGATTTTACCTACTCAAGAGAATTATTTATCTTTTGTTAAAAATCATACAGATTTAATCAAAAAGATTACTATTGCTCCTGAATTGGAACATTCTATTGAATTTATTGATTATATGAAAAAAGAAAATGTTGTTGTATCTTTAGGACATACGAATGCAACATATGAAGAAGCTCAAAAAGCCATTGATGCTGGAGCAACATCTGGGACACATACATATAATGCGATGACCCCATTAACACACAGAGCACCTGGAGTAGTGGGGGCAATTATGACAAATGATAGTGTATATGCTGAACTTATCTTAGACGGTATTCATGTAAGTTTTCCAGCAGCACAAGTTTTATTACGTAGTAAGGGAAAAGATAAATTAATATTAATTACTGATTCAATGGAAGCGGCCGGACTTGATAATGGTAAATATCGTCTTGGGACACATGATGTTTATGTTAAAGACGGAGAAGCACGCTTAATTGATGGAACTTTAGCAGGAAGTATTTTAGCAATGAATGTTGCTGTAAAGAATGCATATCAGCATTTAGGTTTAACGTTAAATGAAGCTGTTAATTTAGCAAGTTATAATCCGGCAAGAAGTATTCATGAAGATTTAATCGGTGAAATCAAAGAAGGTGCTTATGCTGATATTATTTTCTTTGATGAAAATATTTGCATTCATAAAACAATGGTTAGAGGGCAAATGAGATAGGAGAAGAAAAAAGATGACAATATTAAAAAATAATATTTTGGAAGTTGAATTAAATCCAAAGGGAGCAGAAATTATTAAAATGATTGGTCAACAAGATCATATTAATTATATGTGGCGTAGAGATCCGGTTTTATGGGGAAATAGTGCACCTATTTTATTTCCTATCGTTGGTGCTTTACAAAATAATGAATGTCGTATTGATGGAAAAACATATACAATGACACAACATGGTTTTGCACGACATCAAGTATTTGAAACAATTCAAAAATCAGATGCATGTGTTGAGTTTCTTTTAAAACCAAATGAAGAAATTCAAAAACAATATCCATATCAATTTGAATTAAAAGTTATATATACATTAAACAATAATCAATTGAAATGTCAATGTATTGTAAAAAATACGGATCATCAAACAATTTATTTTCAAATTGGTGGTCATCCTGCATTTGCTTGCCCATTTATGGAAAATGAATCAAGTAATGAATATTATATCGAATTTGAAAAAGACGAAACATTGGATCAAAAAATTATTGATGTAGAGCGTAAAGGAATGTCTCATCAAACGAAACCTTTATTTGAACAAGAAAAGCGTTTCTTCGTTAGACAAGCTTTATTTAATAATGATGCGATTGTTGTAAAAAACATGAAATCACATTATGTAACTTTGAAGTCTATTCATCATCAAAAAAGTTTGAGATTTTATATGGAAAACTTTAATCATTTAGGATTATGGACAAGTCGTCATGTTGGAGGTTTATTAGCAATTGAACCATGGGTTGGACATAGTGATTATGTTGATTTTAAAGGTGAATTCAAAAAAAAAGAAGGCGTGGTTGACTTAGGAGTTGGTCAAGAATTTACTTGTAAATTTGTTATTGAAATCAACCAATAGTTGACATTTTTCTTAAGTGATTCATGATATAGTTATATCATGAAAATCAAAATTATAGAAAAAACACATGAATTAGATTTAGAAGATGCGATTAATGAATTTATCGAGTCAGCTGAGCCTACTATTCAAAAGATAGAGTATCAAGTTGCAATAACATCTCATAAGGGAGAATTAGAATATAGTTTTAGTTGCTTGATTGTATATTTGCCTTGATTTACGCCATAATAATTTATGGAGGTGAAAAAAGTGGCTAAAGATGTAAGTTGTAATGTAGATACTTGTAAACATTATTATGAGGGATGTTGTGAAGCGAGTTGCATTCATGTAGACAATTGTCATTGTCAGAAAGCAAAAGATATTGCGGAAACAGCGTGTGGTACTTTTGAATTGAGATAAAGATAAAGAGATAACAAATTTCAATTAATTGATATTTGTTATCTCTTTTATTGTACGAAGTCGCAAGATTTTCGTGCAAGAAAACATTTGTTTTATACCTATTATATGCAAAAAGCCTCTTTTTTCGTTTTATAAAGCATGCTATAATAGAGAATGTTGAGATAACAACTTTCTATATGTTTTAAGGTGGAAAAAAATGAGATTAGATAAATTATTAGCACATTGTGGATTTGGTACACGTAAAGAAGTTAAAGAACTGATAAAAAAAGGTTATGTTAAAGTTAATGATTGTATTGTTACAAAAGATAAAACGCAAGTTGATCCTCAACAAGATACAGTTTATGTTGAAGATGAACCTATTATTTATGAGGAATATGTGTATTATATGTTAAATAAACCAGCTGGTTATGTGAGTGCTACAGAAGATTTTATTCATCCGACAGTTGTTGATTTAATTGATGATTATTATCGTGATGATTTGTTCCCTGTAGGACGTTTAGATATTGATACTGAGGGTTTATTATTATTAACCAATGATGGTGTTTTAGCTCATCAACTTCTTTCGCCAAAAAAACACTGTCCCAAAGTTTATTATGCCAAAGTAAAGGGAATTGTTGATGAAAATGATATTCAAGCTTTTTATAATGGTATTTTGATTGATCATGAATATTTTTGTCAACCTGCACGATTAAAAATATTATCAGTCGAGGGACAACAAAGTGAAGTGGAAATTAAAATATATGAAGGAAAATTTCATCAAATAAAGAAAATGTTTCTTGCGGTTGGAAAAGAAGTGATTTACTTAAAAAGAATTCAAATGAAAAATTTAATTTTAGATGAAAATTTATCTTTGGGAGAATTTCGTCGGTTGACTGATGAAGAATTATATAGATTAAAGAATGAATCTGTGCTACAATAATAGAAATTGGAGGAAAATATGCGTTTAAGAAATAATCCAAAAGCAAATGAGATTTTAGCTAACTATGATGATTATGTAATGCTAAGTGCAAAAGAATGTAAAGGAAAATGGCGAGATGTTTTTGGTAATGATCATTCTATTTATATAGAAATAGGTATGGGGAAAGGTGATTTTATTATTGAAAATGCAAAAAGATATCCAGATATCAATTTTATCGGGATTGAAAAATTTCCCAGTGTTATGGTAGGAGCACTTAAAAAACTCGATCATGAAGGAAATCTTCCTAATTTAAAAATGATCAAAGAAGATGCCGCCTTTTTAAATGATGTTTTTAATACTGATGAGGTGGATTGTATTTATCTTAATTTTAGTGATCCTTGGCCTAAGAAAAAGCATGTTAAGAGGCGATTAACTTCAGAAACTTTTTTACATATATATAAGAATATTTTAAAAAATGATAAAGAATTGATTCTCAAAACAGATAATCGATCATTGTTTGAATATTCAATGTTATCTTTTCAACACTTTGGTATGTGGTTTAAAGATATTTGTTTAGATTTACATCATAGTGATGGTTATGATGATAACATTCAAACAGAATATGAAAAGAAGTTTTCACCTTTTGGTCCTATATACCGTATTGTAACAACTTTTAAAGGAGAGTAGAAAATGGAAAATTTATTAAAAATTAGTGATTTAGAAACATATCAAAAAGCTATTTTAGGAAATCGTGCGATGATAGTTTTTTCAACGTCATGGTGTCCAGATTGTCATTTTTTAAAAACATTCATTGATGATTTAGTTAAAAATAATTCTGAATGGACATTCTATTATATTGACCGTGATGAAATGGTTGATTTATGCATTGATTTAGAAATTATGGGTATTCCATCTTTTATAGCATATCATCAAGGTAAGGAAGTTTCTCGTTTGGTAAATAAGTTGAGAAAAACGCAGGATGAAATCCAAGCATTTATTGATGCAATTGTTATTGAATAATTTAGTGAATTCATATGATAGGAGGGAAATATATGTTTAAGAGATTTTTTAAGCATAGTGAAGAGCATGAAGAACCCGTTTATGAAACGATGGATCCAGTTTTAGAACAAAGAAGAAAAGAAAAATTTAGTACTCCTTTGATCTATAATGATGAAGATGAAGTCAAAACTGAAACTAAAAAAGAATCAAAAAAGGCAGGAATAAAAAAGACTATTCCTACTGAAACAACATATCGTATGAGTCAAATTATATCACCAATAACTGGTTTAAAAGAAACAAAAAAAGAAGAACCTAAACCAGTAAAACCTAAGGTGAAAAAAATCAAAAAGGAAAATGATGATTTAATTCCTATTATTAGTCCATTTTATGGTCCTGCTGAATATACTGTTGAAGAAAGTCCTAAGGAAACAAAAAAAGAGAAAAAAATAGCTCATGAAAAAAAAGAAGAACCAAGTGTGAATCAGAATTTAAGAGATATTGCGCATATTGTTGAAGAAGAACAAGATAAATTAAAAATTATCGAGAAAAGAACTGGCGAATTTAAATTAGATTTACAAAGTCAAGGTGAAGATTCATTTATTGATGAAATTGATGATTCTATGAGTTTAGATGAGTTAATGACTCTTTATGAAAAGAAGTTTAAAGATTGATGAAGGGTATTGGTGTAGATATTGTTGATTTAAATCGATTGGATATCGATAATCTGCATTTTATTCAACGTATTTTATCGATTCATGAATTTGAGGTTTTTCAGCAATTTAAAACTGACCAACGCAAACGGGAATATTTAGGTGGTCGTTTTGCGGGTAAAGAAGCGTATATGAAGGCTTATCATAAAGGAATAGGAAGTATGTCTTTCCAAGATATTGAAATTTTGAATGACCAGGATGGCTGTCCGTATTTGAATGATAGTCATGCTATGATTTCTATTTCGCATGAAAAAGATTATGCAATTGCATTTGTTGTCGTTAAGTAAAGAAATCAAAAAATCCAATGTCATTAAGTTAAATGGTATTATGAGATTTTAAGGATTAAGTTAAGGTAC
>CAYSWW010000022.1:0-19842 GCA_964434915.1 uncultured Coprobacillus sp. | reverse complement strand
TTCGTATGCTCAACTGACTAAAGTCAATGATTTAAATTTCATTTAAATCTCACAAATGAAAACGTGAGGTAAAATGCCTCACGTTTTTACATTCTATTAATCTTCTTCAGTTTCATCATTTTTTTCAACAACTTCAACACTAGAAACAGTAGATCCTTCACTGACTTTAATTAAAAGAACTCCTTGTGTATTTCGACCTGCTATTTTAACTTGATTAACTGGAAGTCTAATGACAATACCTTCACTTGTTATAATAAGTAAATCTTCATCACCATTAACAGCACGCAAAGCAACAAGTTGACCAGTTTTTGCTGTCGTATTAATTGTTTTAATACCTTTACCACCACGATGTGATTCTCGATAATTTTCTATAGGAGACATTTTACCATAACCATTTTCACTAATAGCCATAATATATTTTCCTTCATAATTTGTTGTCATTCCAACAACATATCCACCATTAACAGTAATACCTCTCACACCTGCAGCAGTTCTACCCATTGGACGAACATCTTCACAAGCAAAACGAATTAATTTACCATTAGATGCAGCAATTAGAATTTGATCATCACTTGATGTTAATTTTACCGCTACTAATTCATCATCTTCTCTTAAATTAATTGCGATTTTTCCTGCTTGTCTAATATTGATAAATTCTTCTAATTTTGTCTTTTTAACAAGTCCATTTGATGTTACAAAGAATAGATAAAGATCTTTATTTTCATCAATCTTATTCTTATCAATAGAAATCATTGATTTAATACATTCTTTTTTATCAAGATTTAATAAATTAACAACTGGTAATCCTTTTGCTGTTCTGCTAAATTCAGGAATGTTATAACCTTTTAATCGGTACACTTTTCCATGATTACTAAAAAACAATAAATCATCATGTGTATTCATATAAATTAATGAATTAACCAAATCATCTTCATTCGTACTCATTCCTTTGATACCTTTACCACCTCTATTTTGAGTTTTATAAGTATCAACAGGTATACGCTTGATATAACCATTTGTTGTTAGCGAGATAATTACATCTTCCATAGGAATTAAATCTTCATCTTCTAAATCAAATGTACCTTGAATAATTTCTGTTCTTCTCTTATCAGCATATTTAGTCTTAATTTGTAATAATTCAGTTTCAATAATTTCTAATACTCGTTTTTCATTATTTAAAATATCATTTAAATCATCAATTAATTTCAATAATTCATCTAATTCATTTTCTATCTTTTCTCTTTCCAAACCAGCTAATCTTTGCATTTGCATTTCACGTATAGCTTTAGCTTGTCTATCAGACATATTGAATTCATTCATTAATCTTTGTTGAATAATTTCTGTTGTTCTTGAAGTCCGAATTAAATTAATAATTGCATCTATTTGAGATAAAGCTCGTTTTAATCCATCTAAAATATGAGCACGATCTTCTGCTTTTTTCAAATCATATACAGTTCTTCTTCTAATCACTTCTTCTTGATGGTGTAAATAATATGTAATCATTTGTTTTAATGTTAATGTTTGTGGTTCATTATTAACTAAAGCAATACAATTAACACCAAATGTTGTTTGTAATGAAGTTAGTTTAAATAATTGATTTAATATAACTTCTGGTTGAACATCTTTACGAAGCTCAATGACAATACGAATACCTTCTCTGTTTGATTCATCTCTAATATCTGTAATACCTTCAATATGTTTTTCCTTTACATGTTCAGCAATTTTTTCAATTAAACGTGCTTTATTCACCATATAAGGAATTTCATTAACAATAATAGCTTTTTTACCACTATGAATATCAATAATATCTGTCTTTGCACGCATAGTAATTAAACCATTACCTGTTTCGTATGCCTTTTTAATTGCAGACTTTCCTAAAATATATCCTCCAGTTGGAAAATCTGGACCTTGGATATGTTTATCCATTAATTCAACAATAGAAATATCAGGATTATGAGAGATAGCTAAAATCGCATCTATAACTTCTCCTAAGTTATGTGGTGGAATATTCGTAGCCATACCAACAGCTATACCCGTTGATCCATTAACCAATAAATTTGGAAAACGAGAAGGTAAAACTTCTGGTTCAGTTTCTTCTCCATCATAGTTAGGTAAAAAATTAACAGTATCCTTATTAATATCTTTAACAAGTTCCATTGAAATTTTAGACATTCTCGCTTCAGTATAACGTTGAGCTGCAGCACCATCTCCATCAATAGAACCAAAATTGCCATGTCCATCGACCAACATATAACGATAATTGAAGTCTTGAGCCATACGCACTAATGCCTCATAAATAGAAGAATCTCCATGAGGATGATATTTACCCATAACCTCCCCAACAATACGAGCGGATTTCTTATAAGGCTTATCACTATAACAACCTAGTTCATTCATACCATGAATGATTCTTCGTTGAACCGGTTTTAAACCATCTCTTACATCTGGTAAAGCTCTTTGCACAATGACTGACATCGCATAACTAATGAAAGATTTTCTCATTTCTTCAGTTAACGGTCTTTTCTTTATTCCACGTTCTTCTTCCACTAATTATACCTCCTACAAATCTAACTCTGCTTCTTGAGCATGTTCTTGTATAAATTCACGTCTAGGTTCTACTTTTTCACCCATCAATGTTTCAAACATTTTATCTGCTTGCATCGCATCATCTAAATCTATCTGCCATAAAATGCGTTTTTCTGGATTCATTGTTGTTTCCCATAATTGTTCAGCATCCATTTCTCCTAAACCTTTATATCTTTGAATAGTATATTTAGCATTAGGACCCAATTCTTCTCTTAATTTTGTTAGCTCATAATCACTATATAAATAATGTTCATCTTTCCCTTGTTTTAATAAATATAATGGCGGTTGAGCAGCATATACAAACCCTTCTTCAATTAGAGGTCTTAGGAAACGATATAAGAAAGTTAACATTAAAATACGAATATGACCACCATCGACATCTGCATCTGTCATAATAACAATTTTATGATATCTTAATTTACTGATATCAAAATCTTCCCCAATACCAGTACCAAATGCTGTAATCATTGAACGAATTTCCGCATTACTTAAAATTCTATCTAATCTTGCTTTTTCTACATTAAGAATTTTTCCTCGTAGAGGTAAAATAGCTTGTGTTCTTCGATTCCTTCCATTTTTAGCACTACCTCCTGCAGAATCTCCTTCGACAATAAAAACTTCACATTCACTTGGATCTTTAGAAGAGCAATCTGCTAACTTACCAGGTAAAGCAACACTATCTAAAGCAGTTTTTCTTCTTGTCATCTCTCTTGCTCTTTTCGCTGCTATTCTTGCATGTGAAGCAACAATCGCTTTATTAATGATAACATTGGCTGTATCTGGATTTTCTAATAGAAATTTTTCTAAAGCATTAGAAATAATATTACTTGCTATTTTACGAACTTCAGCATTACCTAATTTTGTTTTGGTTTGTCCTTCATATTGTGGATTTGGATGTTTAACAGAAATAATTGCAGTTAAACCTTCACGACAATCATCACCACTTAATGATTCATCATCTTTCTTTAAAAAATTCCCATTCTTGGCATAATTATTAATGACTCTTGTTAAAGCAAGTCTAAATCCTTCCTCATGTGTTCCACCTTCATGAGTATTAATATTATTACAAAAAGAATAGATATTTGGCTGATAGCCATCATTATACTGCATTCCTACTTCAACTTTTATATCATCAATTTCATCTTCAACATATATAATTTCATCATGAATAGGTGTTTTATTTTTATTTAAATATGCAATATATTCTCTAATACCACCTTCATAATGATAAGTATTTGTTTTAACATTCTCTAAGCGATGATCTTCAAGAATCAGTTTTAATCCTTTATTTAAAAATGCTAATTCCCTGATTCTCTTATTTAATGTATCATAATCATAAACTGTTGTTTCTTCAAAAATAGTTGGATCAGCTTTAAAAGTTACAGTTGTCCCAGTAGAATCACAATCACCAATAATTTTTAAATCTTCAACAGGATTCCCTCCATTTTCAAAGCGCTGATAATAGATATGTCCATCTCTATAAACATGAACTTCCAACCATTCACTTAAAGCATTAACAACACTTGCTCCAACACCATGTAAACCACCAGAAACTTTATAGCCTCCACCACCAAATTTTCCACCAGCATGTAAAACTGTAAAAATTGTTTCTACAGTGCTTTTTCCTGTTTTAGCATGTGTACCAGTTGGCATACCACGTCCATTATCAATGACTTGAACAACATTATCTTCTTTGAGAATAACTTTAATTTCCGTACAATATCCAGCCAATGCTTCATCAATGGAATTATCTACAATTTCCCATACAAGATGATGTAATCCTCTTGAGGTAGTCGTTCCAATATACATACCAGGACGCTTTCTAACAGCTTCTAATCCCTCTAATACTTGAATGTCAGATTCATCATAACTATGTGTGACTTTACTTTCTTCCATCGCTTACTCCTTTCACTGTTCCATTTTCTATCACTATTTTTTTTGCATTTTCAATAACTTGATGATGAATACCCTCTATTGATGTTGATGTTAGAAAAGTTTGAACTTTTCCTTGAATGAGATTTAAAAGCTTTGTTTTTCTAAGATCATCTAATTCACTTAAAACATCATCTAATAATAAAATAGGATATTCACCTATTTCTTTCTTAATTAATTCCAATAAAGCAATTTTTATTGCTAAAATAATTGATCTTTGTTGACCTTGTGATGCATACAATGTCGCATCTTTTTCATTTAAAAAAATAAATATATCATCTTTATGTATTCCACTATGTGTTTGTCCATAAAGAATATCTCTTTGATAATTCTTTTGATATTGCTCTAAAATACCTTCATAATTCATTTTTTTATATGTTGATTTATATTGCAAATTCAATGTTTCTTTATGTATTGAAATATAATCATACATTGTTGAAGCAATATCGTCCAATAACTCTATAAATTCAATTCTTTTTTTAATTAAATCAACTTGAATCTTTGCCATTTGTTCAGATAAAACTTCTAAATAATCATCAGCTTTCTTATGCTGTTCTTTTAAAAGTTTTAAATATTTATTTCTTTCCTTTAATAACTTATTATATTTATTCAAGTTATAAATGTATATAGGAGATATTTTAGAAATTTCCATATCCATTAATTTTCTTCTTAAACTTGGACTTCCTTTTATTAACATAAGATCTTCTGGAATAAACAAAACAACATTCAAATAACCAACATAATCACTTGTTTTTTTTATCTCATTATGATTAATCATTGCTTTTTTACCGTATTGAGATAAAACAATCTCTAAATCCATTTCTTTTGAATGAGACTCAATCTTTCCATGAATTCTAGCAAAATCCTTTTGAAAATAAATCAATTCCTCAATAATATTTGTCTTAAAGCTTTTAGATAAAGACAAAATATAAATAGATTCCAATAAATTTGTTTTTCCTTGGGCATTCTTTCCAATAAAGATATTAATAAAATGATCAAACTCAACAAAGCAATCTTGATAATTTCTAAAATTTTTTAATTCAATATTATGAATTTTCATATCCTATAATATAGTCAACTCCATCAAAAGAAATTTGATCATTTTTATACAATTTCTTACCTCTTCTGACTTCTACTTCACCATTAACGAGAACCTGACCATCTAAAATAACCATTTTTGCGACTGCTCCAGAATCAACTGCATTCACATATTTTAAAAATTGACCTAATGTTATATATTCAGTATTGATGATAATTTTTTTCATAAAAACCACATATTCCTTTCCGCCTGTAGCCACAAGACACACATAACTATGAATGAAACCATGCTTGTACAGGCATTTTATTTTATATTTTTACTGAAGAAATCTTACACTACAAATCACGAGAAGGTGAATGATAGATTTCTGCAACTCGTTTAGTTTAAAGCAGTATAAAAAACAGTGTAAAAATGCAATCACACATGAGTAAATTGTTTACTCTAGAGCCTGTGGCGATGATGTACACAAATCTTTCATTGTTGTGGTTATCTGCATCTCAGAATCCATCAAACCTAATTACATAAAAAAGATTCTCAATCTTCAATAAACAACTGATCAAGTTTAGAAATTGACTTATCGAAAACAACTGTCACAATGTATGATACTATATTCAATGCTTTGAAAAGCCATATCGCTGAAAAGGATATCCTCAGTGCTGTTGAAGGCACCTATCTGAAATTATTTTCAAAAAGAGAGAATTAAGATTATTCAAAAATATATGAAACAACTTGATTCTCTTTTTGACGAAGTTCATCATTCCTTTGATATGATAGTTGCTACGTATGAAAACTATATTTAGCTTCTTATGACAATTCTTGGTATCACTAGAAAATCTGCCATCATAGCGATTGTTCGAAAGATACAAAATGGTTAAATTCTTCAATCCATCAGATATAAGTAGATGTTGAAATAACCAAATAGTCGTCCATTTTATAAAAAAGGCATTATGCTCTTTTTTATAAAATCCATATATCTATTTTTTTAATCTGCTCTTATTATAACATAATTATATTAGAAATGATAGTTTTTATCGGCTCTATTCAAAATTTCACAAAAAAGATATCAAATGTCATTTTTTAAAAAAAACTCTTATTTGCCAAATTTAAGCTAAAAAAGATATATAGTCTTGTTAACCTACATATCATCTTTTTAAAAATTCAATAATATTCTGTTCTTTATAATGTTTGAGTCCTACTTGATATATCAATATCATAACTGTAAAAGAAACTAGATAAGCAATCCTTAATGAAAAAAAATACTACAATCTTCTAAAACAATAAATGTGCATTTTAATATTAAAAATCCATCGCTATAACGATGGATTAATAAGTTCTAACTGGTAATACTAATTGAACAATATCTTCTTTTTCAAAATCTTTAATAATAAATGGTTTCATTTCCCCAGTAAATAAAACTCTAACTTTATTACTATTAATACTTTTAATAGCATCTTTTAAATATCTAGCATTAAATGAAATACGTAAAGGTTCTCCTTTATAAAATGCTTTTGATAGATTTTCTTCAACAGAACCAATTTCCTGTGAATAAGAAGATAAAATAACATTATCTACATTCATAGAAAGTTCTATAATATTAGATTGCTCATTTGATAATAATGAAGCTCTATCGATAGAATTTAATAAACTAATACTATCTACTGACATTGTATAATTAAATTCATCAGGAATTAAACGACTTGTATCAGGATAGGAACCATCAATTAATCTTGATTGAATCAAAACTGAATCAAAAACAAATAATACTTTTCGATTAGAAACAAACAAATCAATTATTTCTTCTTTTTCTATAATACGACTAATTTCTGTTAAACTTTTTTTAGGAATAATAATATTAAATGTGACATCTGAATCAATATTTAAAATACGTTTAGCTAATCTATAACTGTCTGTAGCAATACATTCTAGTATTTTATTTCTTGCTTTAAAATTTACTCCAGTTAAAACAGGTCTTGTTTCTTTTTCACTTGTTGCAAAAGATGTTTGTTCAATTGCTTCTTTTAAATCAATGGATTTCATTTGTAAATTAACACCATTTTTATTTAAATCTATTCTTGGATAGTCAATATAAGATGTTCCATTTAAATCAAAACGAGAATAAGATCCTTCAATTCTTGTTAATGTTCCATCAACAATAAATATATGTACATAATCAGAATCAATTTTTCTAATAATTTCTAAGATATATTTAGAAGATAGAACAATTGCTCCTTTTTCTATAATTTCAATATCATCTTGAATATTTGTTTGAATTGTAACATCACTATCACTACCAGTTAAAATTAATTCATTGTCTTTTAAGTCAAACTTAATACCTGTTAATATAGGTAAAGGACTTTTCATAGAAACAGCTCGTGAAACTTTTGTTAATGCATTTAATAAAACAGTTCTTTTAATTTTAAAATTCATATCTATTCTCCTTTATATTTATATATTTTAAATAATAAAATAATAATAATAATGTGAATAAAGTGAATAAGTAAAAAAAATAAAGAAATAATCATGTTTTTTTGAGAATTTTAATTGTGAATGAATGGTGCGTAATTGTGAATAACTTTTACACCAATTTCTTTTTTATTTCTTCTACAGCTTGTCGATAATTCATATCTTTTTCTAACTTTTTGCTCACTTTATCGCATGCTTTCATAACAGTTGAATGATCTCTTCCACCAAATTCATGACCTATTTGAATAAATGAAATATCTTTGATCAGTTCTCTTACTAAATACATTGCTATATGTCTAGCTACAATAATATTAGACGTACGTGATTTAGAATTAATTTGCGATACCGTTAAGTTATAATAATCAGCAACACATTTTTTAATATTAGAAACAGTCAACTCTTTCTTTTGAATTGGTTGAATATAGCTATCACTAAAAGCTTCTAAAGCAAAATTTAAATCTATACAATCTAATTTTTTACCACATATTAATTTATAAAATAATAGTCTTTTTAAACTACCCTCAAGTTCTCTTACATCAGTATTAAAATGACTCGCAATAAAATCTAAAACTTCTTCTGTAATTGGATAATCAACATTTTCTATTTCAAGTTTTTTTCTTAAAATAGCTTTAGATGTTTCAAATTCAGGGGTATCAATACTAACAGTTAATCCTGACGAGAAACGACTGACCAATCGACTTTCCATTCCTCTTAGAGCACGAGGTGGTTTATCAGAAGTAATAACAATCTGTTTTTTATTGCTGATAAGACTGTTAAAAATATTAAAAAAGATTTCACTAGATGATTCTTTTGTAGCCATAAATTGAATATCATCTATTAAAAGAATATCAATATGCCGATATTTATAATTGAATTCATCAATTGTATGCTTTGATAAAGATTGAATATATTCATTTACAAAGTTTTCACTTGTTGTAAAAAGAACTTTTGTAAGTGGTTTTCTTTTTTTAGCATAATTCCCAATAGCATTTAATAAGTGTGTTTTTCCTAATCCAGATTTACTGTGGATAAATAATGGACTATAAGAAATACCTGGTTTCATTGCTACTGCTAAAGAAGCATTTTGAGCAATACGATTACTATTTCCTACAACAAAGTTTTCAAAAGTCAAATCATTATTAAGATTGTCCTCAAAATTTAATAAATCATTTTTTTGATAAAGAGATTGATTATAATCATCTTCAGTAATTAAATGCAAGTGATAATGACCATTTGTTATTGTATTATATATTTCTTCAAGTTTATCTAAATATGGAAGTACTTCTTCAAGACTCCATTGTGTATCTATTGTGACCGATACATCTCCATCAACAATATCCACAACCTGCAAAGTAGAAAAAAAAGAATCAAATGCAATCTTATCTAATTCAAATTCATCAAGTCTATTTTTAAAGATATCGAGAGTTTTTTGCCAATCAATATTCAGATTATTCACATATTCACCTTCTCTCCAACATTATTATAGAGGAAATTGTGAATAAAATGAAGAGTAAAAAAAAATTCACAATTTATCCACATAGTTATGCACAATGAAAAGTATTTTTATTTGCATATTTTTTTTGTTACTCATAAATTTTTAATCGTTATGAATGTGAATAACTTTTTGTACACTGTGAATAAATGTGAATAACCTTTTAGTAAATAAATAATTCACAACTTTTGCTTATTTTTATACACATAGAAAATTCTTATATATCTTATATATTTACAAGTTATGCACAATGTGAACGAAGTTATTCACAATTGTGCATAACTTGTGAAATTTACATTTTTTCTATAAATATATATATGCTAATCATTTAAAAAAATGACCTGTTTTTCATAAAAAAATAAAAGATAAATCTGAAAAATTAATATATTTTCATTGACTTATAAACTTAAAACTCATATAATAATGAGGCATATGTTTGTGTGTATAAAAATTTAACAGATTTTGGAGGTGTAAAAATGAAAAGAACATATCAACCAAATAAGAGAAAAAGATCAAAAACTCATGGTTTTAGAGCTAGAATGGCAACAGTAGGCGGAAGAAAAATCATTGCTCGTCGCCGTAAGAGAGGAAGAAAAGTTTTATCTGCCTAATAAAAAATTCCACTTTAATGTGGTTTTTTTTCTAAAAAAATATGAAAAAAGAATATCGAATTAAAAAGAATGAAGATTTCCAATCAATAATTAGAAGTAAGCAATCTGTTGCTAACAAAAAATATGTTGTTTATTATAGACGCAATGATCAACATTTAAGAGTGGGAATTTCTGTTGGTAAGAAGATAGGCCATGCTGTTGTAAGAAATAAGACAAAAAGACAAGTCAGAATGATGATACAGGAAATTTTTGATAAAAACAAAAAAATGGATTTTATTGTGATAGTGAGACCATATTTTTTATTAAGTTCATATGAAAATAATAAAAAATATTTAAAATATCTTTATGACAAAATAAATAAAAGGATGGAAAAGTAGAAATGTATTTAGATCAACGTACAAAGAAATTTTTAAAAGTGTTTGTATTAGTTGCATTTATTTTAGTTTTAGCTGGATGTACTTCAAACTTAGATAGTAGTGGTAATTTAATCGCTGAACGTGCAATTAATGAATCTACAAAATGGAGTTTAAAAGCAGGATTTTTTGACTTCATTTTAACAATACCGATTGCTAAAGGTATTTTATTAGCAACAAAAGTATTTGGTAATGTAGCTTGGGGAGTTGTAGCAATGACAATTTTCATCAACTTGCTTATTTTACCAATTATGATTAAATCAACAATTTCAACACAAAAAATGCAAATGTTACAGCCGGAATTAGAAAGAATTCAAAGAAAATATGCTGGACGAAAAGATCAAACGTCTCAAATGAGACAAACTGCTGAAATTCAAGCTTTATATAAAAAGCATGATGTCAGTATGTTTGGTTCGTTTGCAACATTTTTAACATTACCTATTATGCTAGCAATGTGGCAAGCTGCACAAAGAATTGAAATTTTATATGAATCAACTTTATTTGGATTAGAATTAGGTTTAACACCTATGTCTCAAATTACAAGTGGAAAATGGCAATATTTGATTATTGTTATTTTAGTAGGAATTACTCAATATTTTGCAATTGAAATTAACAATTTAATGTTAAAGAGAAATCCTCGCTATAAAGTTTCAAAACAACAACAATCAATGAGAACAATGAATATTGTTATGACTGTTATGATTGTTTGGTTTGCATTATCAATGCCAACAGCTATGTCATTATATTGGATTACAACAAGTATAATTACAGTTATAAGAACTATATATATTCAAATTTTCCATGTTGAGAAAAAAAGAAAATAATAAGGACTGGGCAAAAAAATGAAAACGTATGAAGGAAAAACAGAAGAAGAAGTTGTTCAACATGCTTGTCAAGATTTAGGAATAACGCCAGATCAATTAACTTATGAAATTATAGAAATGAAGAAAGGTTTGTTTTCTAAAAAAGTTGTTATTGAATGTTATACACAAGAGATGATTCAAGAATACTTAGAAAATTTTATTAGAAGAATTTTAATTGATATGGAATTTACAGTAGAGACTGTTTCTTATATTCAAGATGGTCGAATTCATTGTAATATCAATACCGATAATAATTCTATATTAATTGGAAAAAATGGTGTTATTTTAAGAGCATTGACATTTGTTGCAAAAAATGCAGTTCAAAATAAATTTAAGAAAAGAATTGAAATTGCAGTAGATATAAATGGTTATAAAGAAGCTCGTTACAAAAAGGTTGCTTCCATGGCAAAAAGACTTTCTAAACAAGTTTTAAGAACAAAAGTTGATGTTAAACTTGATCCATTACCAGCAGATGAAAGAAAAGTTATTCATCAAGTTATTTCTGGTATAAAACATTTAAAGACAGAAAGTCAAGGAGAAGGAAAAAATAGATTTGTTACAATTTCATATGTAGAATAAACTCCTGTTATCAGGAGTTTTCTTTTGTTTTTTATATAATAATGGAGAAAATGTGTTAAAATAGAAAAGAATAATAAGGTTGGTGAAAGTATGAATGATGATATTATTGTTGCGATTGCAACATCAAGATTAGAAGCAGCTATTTCTATTATTAGATTGAGTGGTAAAGATTGTATTGCTTTTGTTCAAGAATTTTTTACAGGTAAAATTCTTCATAAAGAGAGTCATACGATTACATATGGATTTATTAAAGATGGTCAAGAAAAAATAGATGAGGTATTAGTGAATATTTATAGAGGAAAGAAAACTTTTACTGGCGAAGAGATGGTTGAAATTAACTGTCATGGTGGTATTTTTATTACTCAAAAAGTGTTAAATCTTTGTTTGAAAAAAGGGGCGAGATTGGCTGAACGTGGTGAATTTTCAAAACGTGCTTTTCTTAATGGACGTATTGATTTATCACAAGCTGAAGCTATTAGTGATTTGATTAGTGCTAAAAACGATTATGCGTCTTCTTTAGCATTAAAAGGAATTCAAGGAAATATTAGAAATTTTGTTGAAGATTTAAAAGAAGATTTGATTCAAATTATTACGCAAATTGAAGTAAATATAGATTATCCTGAGTATGATGATGTCGAAGAATTAACAGCTGATTCTTTATTACCAAAAAGTCAATATTTAAAAAATAAAATGAATGATATTTTAGAAGCATCAAAAAATGTTCATTTATTGAAAGATGGGATTTCAACAGTTATCATTGGAAAACCTAATGTTGGAAAATCAAGTCTTTTAAATGCATTATTAAATGAAGATAAAGCTATTGTAACAGATATTGCTGGAACAACAAGAGATATTGTTGAAGGAACTATTCGTTTGGATCATATTGTTTTAAATATGATTGATACAGCAGGAATTAGAGAAACAAATGATATTGTAGAAAATATAGGTGTTAATAAATCAAAAGAATTAATTCATCAAGCAGACTTAGTTTTATTAGTTATTGATGCTTCATCACCATTAAGTAAAGAAGATCAAGAATTATTAGAATTATCTCAAGATACAAATAGAATTATAGTTTTTAATAAAAAGGATCAAGGAATGGTTCATGATTTTGAAGGTATTTCAATAAATGCTAAAGAAAATGATATTGAACCATTAATAGAAGAAATAAAGAAGATATTTGAATTAGGAAAAATTACATCTGGACAAGAAGATATTTTAACAAATGCTAGACAAATTCAATTATTAGAAAAAGCAAATAAATCATTATTAAATGCTATTAATGCAATGAAAAATAAAATTCCAACAGATTTAATAGTGACTGATTTATATGATGCATGGGAAAACTTAAAAGAAATTTTAGGTGAAAAAGCAAAAGAAGATTTATTAGATGAACTATTTAAACGTTTTTGTATAGGTAAATAATTTTAGATTAAAAAAGGAAGTGAAAATGAATATGAAAAGATATAAAATTTTGGCTGAAAGATTTTATAAATTCTTTAAATATTTAAGAATTTTAGGTCTTGTAAGTTTAATCATATTTTTAGTTGTTTCAGCTTTTAATACAGGAAATCCAGTTTTAAGCTTAGTCAGCTATGTCTTTTTATTAATTATGTTCTCATGTTTACTGGAATGTATCATTCTTTATGCTCTTTATATTTTTCTTAGAAATAAATAGTCTATCATTATTTCCTGGGAAATAAAAAGAAAATTCAACAATGATTGAAAAACGCACCAAGCTATCAAGCTGCTTAAATACAGCTCAAATGGTTATTTATGCCGGGACAGATTAAAACAAAATACTGTATTCACTGTACAACGCAGTGAATATGCATTGATTTATATTCCCCTAAGATACTAGATAAAAGAAAAGAAAGATAACAAGAAGATATGAATTTCTTCCATTAGATTTATAAAAAAGCATAGATTATATAAGTTGTGTCGTTGATGAGAAAACGATAGTTACAGCTCTTGATCTACTGAATGCATTAAAAAAAGAACAAAATAAATTTAACAAAATAAATTTTTTACTTTTTTTATTTACAGAATATAGGGTGACTCTTACCCCACAAGTTGGAAATCCTAGGTTATTGTGGAGTGCCTATAGAAAAAATCCTTGTAAGTATTGTTTAACTTTATTCATTGTTTTTTTACCTGTATATCGATTATTAAATATATTCCTGTTCATTCATGAATAGTGCCATTTGTCACTCCATAATATATCCCTGTTATGTTATTTTTGATATAAAACATATTATATATCAGCTCTAGGCAATGAAGCGTGTAAAAAAGCAATCAATGTCAAATATATGAGATTACCAGATTTATTATATGATTTAGATCAAGCGAGAAATAAAGGTAAACACAAAAAGAAATTAAGAGCCATGTCTAGAAAAGAATTACTTATCATTGATGAATTTCTGTTAAAACCAACCACACCAGAACAACAGTCTGATATTTTGGAACTATTAGAATTAAGATATAATACTCATTCAACAATATTTGCATCACAATTTCTACCACAGGGATGGCATCAAAATTTAGGAAGTGTAGCAATTGCAGATGCGATATTAGATAGAATTATAGCCAATTCATATCTCATTCATATTAAAGGATCAAAATCAATGGGAGTAAGAGAGGTCGATTAAAAACAAAAAATGAAGGAAGTTTGTCAGATGAACTAAACTTCCTTTTTTACATAATATAATGTCGTCATTTTGATTAAAAAATTGTCGTCACTTAGATTGAGACACTGTCGTCATTTGATTAACATGGTGCGAGCACTTGATTAAAATATTCAATCTTAATATATGATCATTTGTTTCATGATAGGTCAACCGATTCAATCAAATATATCTCGTATACTAAAATTTATAGTTTTTCCATACTTGCAAGTAATGTAACTTTTTTTCTGCTTATATAAAAATACGATTCTCCTTAATAGACAACTAATTTATAATGTCTACTGACTTGAATCGTATCGATTGAACTTCCTTTTACTATTCTTTATGAAAAGCTGTACCAAAATGTAAAGCAATATAAGCTAATTCATGATCATTAAAAGATTTATCATAATTTTCATTCACAACTTCATTAAATATTTGTGCACATTTAAATTCTATTTCATGTTGAGCTTGTATGAGATTTTTTAATGGATTATCTGTTAGCTGTTTATTATTTTGAAGACGTTCTAAAGCTGGATAAAAATGAAGAATCATTCCTGAATAAAATTCATCATTTTTCTTTAAATCTAAATTTAATTTTTCTTTAATTCTTTTTAATGTTTCTGTAATCACAAGTTCCATAACATCATCAAAAAAGTCAAATGAACAATTAAAATCAATATCCAATAAATCAATATTGGCTAAGTACATTGTAACATAACTGATTTGATTAGAATCAATAGAAACATGATATTTGTCTTCTATAATATTAATAATTTTTTTTGCTATTGGATAATATTCATGTTCTTTTAAATGATTCAATTGACTTTCACTTGTTAAAATATATGTTCCATTTAATTCTCTTGAAACACATAGTGTTAAGTGAATAACTAAGTTATCAATGTTTGTTTGGGAAATATTGATATGATTTTCTTTGATCGTGTCTTTGACAATTTTTTTAATGTCATTTTCTTTCATATCAAATTGTGTATTTACTTCAATTGCCATATTATATTACCTCGCCTTCTATATAATATATCTTTCATATAATATATTATTTTTGATTAAAAGTATAGAAGAAATATTATTTTTAAGAATTCTATGATAAATTATATTTATTATATAAGAAAAAATGACAAAAAAATTTCATAAATTGATAATTCAACGAATAAATAAATGTTGCTTTCATATGATGGTTGTGATAGTATTAATTTTATAATAGAGGCGCAAGAATCAAGAATTCTTCTATAACAGATGCAACTAAGAAGATGGAGGGGTGATTGCCGAAGGCATAATGATTTGCATGTCATTATGTGCTGGGGGTATAGAGAATATCTATATCACTGTCACTTTATAATTAAAGTGGAGTGCTATTGTTTATAAATAAATATTATTTTATTTATTTATTGCAATGGCATCATTGCAATTTTTTTATAGGAGGAAAATTAATATATGTTAAAAAAATCTGTAACATTAGTTGAAAGTGATAATCAAATTATTCAAGTTAAATTATTGAATGTAGAAAAAAATTCTTTATTTGTTGGTGATATATTCAAAGTTATATCTGAAAATTTTGTTAATATTGATATGATTTCACAAGTTATGTTAGAAGAAGAAATGAGAATTGATTTTACTTGTCAACAAAGTGATCAGAATAAGTTGAATAAAGCATTAGAAATTGTGAAACAAAATCATCCAAGAATAATGATTTATCAAAATCGTCATGTTGCAAAAGTTAAAGTTGAAGGCGAAATGATGAAAGAAGAAGTTGGTGTTGCATCAAGTTTTTTTGAAATATTAGGAAAACATCAGATACCTTTATTACAAGTAACAACATCAGAAACGTCTATTTCATGTGTCATTCCTAGTGAATTTATGCAAATAACTGTAGATGAAATAAAAAAAGCTTATGATTTATAGGAGAATTTAGAAAATGAGATTATTTGAAGGAAGTGCTACAGCATTAGTTGCACCAATGAATGAAGATTATTCAATTAATTATGATGAATTTAGAAATCTAGTACAAAAATGTGTCGATGCACATGTACCAGCAATTATTGTAAATGGGACAACAGGAGAGGCATCAACGTTGACAATTGATGAAGAGCATCAATTAATTAGAGTTGCATTAGAAGTTGCTAAAGGAAAATGTAAAGTTGTTGCAGGAACTGGTTCTAATGATACAATGTATGCATTAGAACAAAGTCAAGCTGTTGAAGCTTTAGGTGTTGATGGTTTATTAATTGTGACGCCTTATTATAATAAAACAAGTCAAAGAGGGTTACTTAACCATTATCGAATGATTGCTAATGCGGTCAATATTCCTATTATCTTATATAATGTTCCTGGAAGAACTGGTTTGAACATTAGTGAAGAGGTTGTTGTAGAACTTTCTAAACATAAGAATATTGTAGCAATCAAGGATGCAACAGGAAATATCAGTTATACTATGAGAATATTATCCTTAACAAATGATATAGATGATTTTTGTGTCTATTCAGGTAATGATGATATCATTTTACCAATGATGGCTGCTGGCGCAAAAGGTGTCATTTCTGTTGTTTCTAATGTTTATCCAAGAGAAACTGAAATGTTATGTCGTTATATTTTAGATGGAAAAATAGAAGATGCTCAACAATTATCTTATGATTTAGCAGATGTTAATAAGCAATTATTTAGTGATGTGAATCCAATTAATGTTAAAGCAGCACTTGCTAAACAAGGTATTTGTGGAGAAACATTAAGAATGCCTTTGATTCCAACAACAGAAGAAAATAAGAAAAAATTATATGAAGCTATGGATGCTTTTGAAAAGAAAGGTTATTGAACATGAATGTTTTAGTATATGGATTTGGTTTGATGGGGAAAAAAGTAGTAGAAGCAATAAGAAATCATGAGAATATGCAGCTTGTTGGTGTTGTTTCTGCTAAATTTGATGCGAAAATTGATGCGAAAATGTATTATTCTTTAGATGAAGTTAAAGAACGTATTGATGCAATTATTGATTTTTCGCATCCAGATAATATTAGTGATATTTTAAAATTTGGTTTAAAGCATCACTGTGCTTTAGTTATTGCGACAACTGGATTTACACAACAACAGTTGTTGCATATTGAAGAAGCTTCTTCACAAATACCTATTTTTCAATCATATAATACGTCATTTGGTGTTTCAATGTTAACAAAAATTGTTAAAAAAGTTGCGAAAGAATTTTATCAACAAGGATATGATATTGAAATCATAGAAAAACATCATAATCAAAAGATTGATGCACCGTCAGGAACAGCTCAACTCTTATATGATGTAATACATGAAGATATTGAAGAAACAAAAGAAGTTTATGATCGTAGTCAAGTTCATCATAAACGTGAAAAAAATGAAGTAGGAATTCAATCTATTCGTGCAGGAACAATTTTTGGGGAACATACAGTGTTGTTTGCTGGACATGATGAAATTATTGAATTAAAGCATACTGCTTTATCTAAGGATGTTTTTGTTCAAGGCGCTATATCTGCATGTGAAGCTATTGTTAATAAAGATAATGGTTTATTTACGTTAAAAAATTTGTATTAAAGGGGATTAAAAATGGTATTACAAACAAAGTTTGCACAAATCAAAAATAATTCTTTATATATTGATGATGTGAATGCTTTAGATTTGGTAAAAAAATATGGAACACCATTATATGTTATGAGTGAAGGGCATATACGTCAACAAATGAATGAATTAAAGGAAAAGTTTTTAGATAAATATGATAATGTTTTACCTTTATTTGCTTCAAAATCATTCAGTTGTTTAGAAATATATAAATTAGTTAATGAATATAAGATAGGAATTGATTGTGTGAGTGCAGGAGAAATTTCCATTGCACTAAAAGCACATTTTGATCCTAATAAAATATATTTCCACGGCAATAATAAACTTCCTACAGAAATAGAATATTCACTTAAACATGGTGTTAATCATTTTGTTATTGATAATTTTTATGAAATAGAATTAATTGAAACAATTGCTTCACAATTAAATAAAACTGTTTATGCGACCATGAGAGTTTTACCAGGGGTAAAAGTTGGTGCTAATGAAAAAATTCAAACAGGACATAAAGACACGAAGTTTGGATTTAGTGCTAGTAATGATTTATATTTAAAGGCTATTCAACAAGTTCTGGATGCTGAACATATTGAATTTGAAGGTATTCATTGTCATATTGGTTCACAGGTTTTTGATTTAAATGCATATATAGAAGCAATGGAAACATTTGTTGGGTTTGTTTATGAAATTTATGATAAGTTAGGTGTTATTGTTAGAAAAATTAATGCTGGTGGTGGATATGGTATTGCCTATACAGAGAAAGATATACCATTAGATTTTGAAGTTATTACAAGCAAAATTATGGAAATTATTCAAAACGGTTATGAAAAACGTCATTGGAAAATGCCAATGGTTTTAATAGAACCAGGGCGATATGTTGTTGGTAACGCTGGTATAACTTTGTATACAGTTGGATGTATTAAAAACATTCCCCATGTTCGTACATATATGAGTGTTGATGGAGGTATGAATGATAATATTAGGACTTGTTTATATGATGCAGATTATGATGGTATCATAGTCAATAAAACTCAACAACCTAAAGATACAAAAGTAACTGTTTCAGGTAAACTTTGTGAATCTGGTGATATTGTGGTGAAAGAATTAATGGTCGCTAAACCAGAACCAGGAGATATTTTTGCTCAATTCTCTACAGGTGCTTATCACTATACAATGTCTTCAAATTATAATCAGTTACCGAAGCCGGCAGTTGTCTTTACTTATCAAGGAAAATCAAAATTAGTAATTAGAAGACAAACTTTTGAAGATTTAATTTATTATGATGTTGAAGAAGAATATAAATAAATAGGAGATAAAAAAAGTCATTAAGGAATTCTTGAAAGATTTTTTAGCTCCCATAACGATTCATGGAAAAATGAAGAGCAATATATTTTCTGCAAATTTGCCATACAGATGATGTAGAAATATCTTTCTTGGGACATGGAAAAAGAAGAATTAAATTTGAGCGATGAGGAGTATGAAAGTTTACTCAAATCCATTGATGATCGATATAATTACTAGCATAGCCAGTCTTACGAGACTATACTTTATGCAGTAGAATACATACTAGAGTGAAGCTAATTTCAAATAATTTTGATTATGGAGTTTCA